>JAYZIW010000049.1:0-5402 GCA_036165075.1 Fidelibacterota bacterium
AGAAAAAATAACTTCATTGCTTGTAACAGTTTTTAAATTTTGTTGATCAACATGCATAGATGCAGTTTGCGAACTACCTGATATCTGTGTCCAACTTGCTCCAGCATCAGCAGTCTTAAAAGCATCAAGCTCACCAGCATAGACTGTATTTGGGTCATTCGGATCAACACCTAAACTCAAGTCATATCCAGCCTGTCCGTTAGCATCGCCTAAAACATTTCCATTTGAATCAACAGGGAATGGATCAGAAGTTCCAGCAGTATATACTGTCCAATTAGCTCCACTATCTGATGTTTTCACAATCCATTGAATTTTTCTTGTATCACTGCTGGCAATCATACCATATACTGTATTTGGATCTGAAGGCGCAACCGCAATAATTGTTCTATTTGGATTTCCAATAATTCCTAATGATGCCTTTGTCCAATTTGTACCATCGTCAGAATAAAAGATGTCACCACCACCATCACCATAGACATTTGTTCTAGATGCAGCCCAAATTCTATTGTCACTACCCATGTCTAAATCCATAATCTCATAAACAGTACCAGCGGAAGTAGTATCCATTACTTGTGTCCAAGTAGTACCTCCATCAGCAGATCTCCATAAGCCAGTATTGGCAGATCCATGCCATTTACCTTCATAGTAATGTCCACCAACTCCAGCATACACTACACTTGTTCCTGATTCATTTCTAACAACAATATCAGTAACATAATTAAAATTTTCTGTAGAGGTTAAATGTGTCCAAGTTGCACCACCATCAGTAGTCTTCCACATACCTAATCCGCGACTTGCTGTTGAGAAAATCCCCATTCTCTCTCCAGTACCAACATACATAGTATTGGTATCATTTGGATCTGAATTGATGCTACAAACTGCTAAATTTCCCCACGTACCATCCACAGAATTCCATGTTGGGTTTGCAGCGGTAACATCATTAGTATACCACAATCCTCCACTAACTCCTGCAGCCCATAATTTTTTGTTTGTAGAATCATTAGGGTCCATAAGAATTGCTCGAGTTCTCCCTCCGATAGTATTTGGACCTCTTTCCACCCAATTTACCTCAGTCATTCTATTTGCATAAGAAAGACTCATGCGTCTATCTTCAGCATGCTCTATAGCATCTAACATGCGTTCTGTTGGAATAGTGCCTGTATTTGGGTCATACATCATTAGATAATCATGTGCACCTTTTAAATCTGGACGTAACGCTTTAGGTAATTTTTTACTTTCTTTATAAGATATAGTTTGTCGCTTAGCAAGAAATTCATTGATAAACGCTTCTTGTTTTAGTCTGTTTTGTTCACCTAAGTAATTTGTAATAACCTGCGTGGTTGGTTGAAATGCGATAAGTCCAACCATGATAAAAGCAATTATATAGTGTAGTTTTTTCATAATATTATTCTAGTATTAAGTATCCGTTTTCTAATCCATTGATTGCAATGTTTGCGCCATCTACATCTAACATAATAGTATTAGCGCTATCAAAATTTAAATTTGTATTTGTTGATCCGTTGACTGTAAAGTTTACTGTAGCAATCACGCCATCTCCATCGGAAGTTGGTTGATCGCTAGATAGCGAAGAAGTATAAATAGTAACCGCACCATCTTCATTCGTAACAATAAATAATGGATCAGTATTACCAGTTAAGAAATCTCCAGCAGTTACATCTCCAATAGTTAATGCGCTTGCATCAAAAGTTAGTTTTGCTTGCGCTGCAGCAAGGCCAGTGACTCCTAATACCTTTATGTCTAGCGCAACACTAGATCCTGTAGTAGTATCGGTATATTTTGAATCTACAATCATTGCTGGAGTTGCAATATCAGTTAATGTGATATAAGCTGACTCATTTACAGTGTTAGATCCACCTTCACCCGTTACACTTAATGACACATCATAGTCGCCAGTAGCAGTGTAGGTATGGATCGGAGAATCTTCTGAACTTGTTGATCCATCACCAAAACTCCAACTTGATTGAGTATACTGTGAAGATGTATTGGTAAATTGAACACGCAATTCAGGTGTTCCTGATGTAGGTGCTCCAAAAAATGCAGCTGTTGGTGGCACAGCATTTACTGTGATATAGTCTGTTTTTGTTGTAGTATCAGTTCCACCAGAGCTTGTAACGGTCAATGAAACAGAATACGTTCCTGTATTTTCATATGTATATGATACTGAAGTGCCGGATGCATCTGGCGATCCATCATTATCAAAATCCCATGCATGTGTTGTAGCATTTGTAGATCCAGATAAGAATCCTACTGTTAAAGGGACAGGCCCTGATGTAGGAGAACCAGAAAAAATTGCTACTGGCGCTGGATCAGTAGGACCTGTTCCACCACCATCATCGCTACCGCCGCCGCCTCCGCCGCCGCCGCAACTAATCAATAAAATTAAAAATAATGATAAGAGTTTTTTTAACATAAGTCACAAATCTACAATAATTATTGTCACTTTTCCATAAAACTCTTTGTATTAAAGAGTCTTTTCTGATATGACAATATCTCTTTGACTAAGATACTGTAGAATAAATTGCATACATTTAGGGTTAACACCAACCATTTCTGGAGGGAAGACACCATAATCATTCCATAGATTCTCTAATATTAAATTAATGCTAGCAGTAGCAGTATATCCTGTAGTGCGCGCCATAGATGATGTTCGACTTTCTAAATTAAATTCATCGTATAGATGATAGGTAATTATTCTCATATCACCTTTAATGATAATATCAAGGACAGTAAATTCTATTTCATTTTCATCTAACTTCCATGCATCAAATAATTTTTTTGATGTTTCATCAATATTTTGATTATTAAATAAGCCTTTATTACGATATTCAAGCATCAATTCTGCGTGACCAGGGTAACGCAAAGTTTTCTCCTTTAGGTTAGGAATATGATTCATAGTTGATAGTAAAGATCGTAATCCATCAGTGTTAAATGCTTCCAATGTTCCAGCATCTTCAAATTTTATTTTTTCGACATCAGATAATGCAGGATGAGTAATGATTTCATGATCTACTAACATTCTTGCAGGACGAGTATACTCTTCAATAACGTCTATGGGCGAAAATGGTGCTTTATAATTAAATGGAGGTTCAGGATGTTTTGGTAATCCACCAACATAATATTCAAATGACTCTATATTTAATTGTGCATCCCAGTATCCTAATAAATAATTTGGAATTCCCGGAGCAACACCAGCATCAACGATAGCTGTAACCCCTTTTTCTATAGCTAATGTATTAAGATCTAATACATTTTCAGGCGAGAATGATATATCAACTACATTTTTACCACTATTAATAATTGTCTCTAGTGCTTTATAACCTAAAAATCCAGGAACTGCTAGCAATACAATGTCGGCTGGTGCAATCCATTCTGATAGAGCTTCACTATCAGTAACATCAAGTTGTGATATTTGAATATTAGAATTTTTAGATTGAATAGTTTCAAGAGCATTAAGATCATAATCTGCTAAAAAAAGATTATGATTTTTTGAAAGGTCAATAGCCATTGCACTTCCAACCATTCCAGCTCCAATTTGATAAACATTTTTCATTTCATTTTTTTACAAAAAAAGGAACTACGAAAGCTCCTTTTTTGTGTATTAATACTTTTATCTTGCGGGATAGACGGGACTCGAACCCGCGACCTCCGGCTTGACAGGCCGGCGTTCTAACCAGCTGAACTACTACCCCATTTAATTATTTCTATGCAATAATGCATATGGAATAAGAACTAAGTACCCGATTAATAAAAGCAAGGGAGAGAGGACTAAACTCTGAAAGCTGTCAACCTCTCCTAAATACATTGTCAAATAACCCACAATTATAACGAAAACTCCGGCTCCAAACAAAACATAATTTTTAGTTTTATATGGCCACTTAAGGTTGATTTGTTGTTTATTCTTGTCTTGCATTGATGATAAGTTAAATTTCTTCTACCGAGTTTCCAAAAAATATAATTCCTTACAATTGATTTCAGCCTATAAAAGAATTAATTTCTCCTTCTTTATGGTAGTCAATAGCAATAGTAGTCGTGATTCAATATTTGGACTGTTTTTAACATTGTGTCTTATTGGATCAAGTATATTTTTTACTTCTAGTAAAGAGGTTGATAAAACGATATTTGTTATCGAAAAAGGAATGTCTTTGAATGCGGTAACTAACCTTTTGCATGAGAAAGATATTATCCATAATAAATCTTTTTTTAAGTATAGAGTTTATTTTCTTGGATTGTCTAATAAGATACCTGTTGGAACATTTTCAGTAGAAGGAAAAGTAAGTAATAGAAATATTATTAATACCATCTTTGAAGAAGGTCCAATGCGATTAAAATTAACTATTCCTGAAGGATCTTCATCAAATCAGATATTTTTAAAGGCAAATACTTTATTCGAAAGATCAGATGATTATAGTGCATTATTTAATAATCAATCATTGATTGAAGAATTTGGTATACAAGCGACATCATTAGAGGGATATCTTTTTCCTGATACCTATTATTTTTTTAAAGAAACGACCAATCTCGAAATATTGAATATTATGATTTCTGAGTTTTGGAAGAATTTTAATAAAACATTTATAGAACGCACAAATGAACTAGGATTTACGGTACATGAAGTCGTAACTTTAGCGTCGATTATAGAAGGAGAAGCTTTATTAGATAAAGAGAGGGCTATTATATCTTCAGTCTATCACAATCGATTAGAAAAGAGAATGAAATTGCAAGCAGATCCAACTATACAATATATAATACCAGGAAATCCAAAAGCATTAAGCAATAGAGACCTAAAGCGTGTTTCTCCATACAATACTTATTTGAATTATGGCTTGCCTCCTGGACCTATTAATAATCCTGGATTAGAATCCATTAAAGCGGCATTATATCCTGCTGATACAGATTATTTATATTTTGTAGCGCAGGGTGATGGTTCCCATGTATTTACCACAAATCAGAAAGACCATTTAAGAGCAAAGGCACTGTATAAGCAGTATAAAAGAGAGAATCGATGAAATTAGCTGATCTAAATACGCAACAACTCAAGGCAGTAAAAACTGTCAAACACCCTGTTCTTGTTTTTGCAGGAGCTGGGAGTGGAAAGACGCGTGTTCTTACTTATAAAATATGGCACTTAATTAAAGAAAAAATTTATAAGCCCAATGAGATTTTAGCTTTGACATTTACAAATAAAGCTGCAACAGAGATGAAAGAGCGTATCAAAGAGAGTATAAATTGTGATGGTGTCAATGTTGGAACATTTCATTCAATTGGAGCAAGAGTTTTAAGAAGACATATTGGCTATCTAAATGAGAAGTATAACAATGATTTTACTATATATGATGTTTCTGATCAAAAAGCTTTATTGAAAGAGGTAGTAGAACAATTGA
>JAYZIW010000050.1:0-3264 GCA_036165075.1 Fidelibacterota bacterium
CTGATACAGTAATTTTATCAGGAATTGAGGCGAGTAACGCACTCTATGACAGTTTGCATGCACGCATTGATGCGTTAAAAGAAAAAGGAGTTACTCCTGGATTAGCAGCAATACTAGTAGGAGAAAATCCTGCGTCACAAATCTATGTGCGCAATAAAACCAAAAAATTTGATTCTCTTGGCCTAAAATCGGACATTTATCGTCTTCCAGAAGATACCAAAGAAGAAGAATTACTCGAATTGATTAATACGATTAATAATGATGATTTATTTCACGGAATTTTGGTGCAATTACCACTTCCAAAACATATTGATAGTCAAAAGGTTATTCATGCGATTTCTCCATTGAAAGATGTGGATGGATTTCATCCAGAAAATGCAGGATTAGTATCCATTGGGAATCCACGATTTATTCCATGTACTCCAAAGGGAATTATGTATGTATTAAAACACTTTAATGTTCCAGTCAATGGAAAACATGTTGTTGTCGTTGGAAGAAGCAATATTGTTGGAAGACCAGTATCGGTGCTCTCCAGTCTTAAATCAATGGGAAATGCAACAGTCACTATATGTCATAGCGGAACCCCTGATTTAAAAGAATTTACTACACAAGCAGATATTGTGGTTGCAGCCATGGGATCACCAGAATTTTTAGATGCATCATTCATTAAAGATGGTGCTTGTTTAATCGATGTAGGAATTAATCGCATAGAACGTGATGGAAATTCAGCTATTGTAGGAGATGTAAATCAGTCAAGTGTAATGGGAAAAGCCAGTGCATTAACTCCAGTGCCAAAAGGTATTGGTCCTATGACAATAGCAATGTTAGTGGAAAATACCGTATTATCTGCGGAATTATCAATAAGTTGAGGAGATTATGAAGAAATTTTTTGTATTTATTTTATTATTTATTACTGCTTGTACAGGGAACAAAGTTGATGAAAATGAAATTAAAAAGGCAAACCAATTCTTTGAATCAATCTTTTTAGATGTAGTACAAGAAAGCCCTGAATTTCAAACACGATTAGGCTATAAATCAAACTATGATAAGTGGGATGAGATTGGATGGGAAAAACGCAGACAGGATTCACATCGCGCTATCAGTGATTTAAAGTATTTAAAAGAAAATATTAATTATGATCGTTTAGACAACGCAACACAGTTAAGCTATCGATTAATGGAAAAACGTTTTGAAAGATTAATCGAATCTAATCCATTTGTTTTAAACAATTATATTGTCACTCATCGTGGAGGAAAGCATTCTTCAATTCCATCCTTTTTAATTAATTATCATAATATAGACGAAGAAGAAGACGCGAAAGACTATCTAAAACGATTACGTAATGTTGAGCCAATAATAGACCAAATGATTAAAGAATTAGAGTTAAGAGAAGGATTAAATGTGATTGCGCCTCAATTTGTATACCCTCAAGCGATTAAAGTGTGTGAGAATATTATTTCTGGATATCCGTTTGAAAATACAAAAGAGCAAAATGTTATATATGAAGATTTTAGCAAAAAGCTAAATGGTTTAGAATTAAGCGACCCTATAAAAACAAGATATTTAAGTGAAGCAGAAGCAATTCTTGTTACAATCATTAGTAGCTCTTATCAAAAATTAATTGATTTCTTATACGAACAGGAAAAAAGATCAACTGATAATTTTGGCGTATGGACACAACAAAATGGCGCAGAATATTATCAATATCAGCTTAATGGATATACAACGTTAGGATTAACTCCTGAAGAAATCCATGAAACTGGATTGAGTGAAGTAGAGCGTATTCATCAAGAAATTTATGCAATTATGGAAGAAACAGAATTTGAGGGTAGTTTACAGGACTTTTTTGAGTTTATGCGTACCGACCCACAATTTTACTATCCAGACAATGAAGAGGGACGTCAAGCATATTTAAATCAAGTCAGCACAGTCGTAGATACATTAAAGGCAAATATTGGCGAGTTATTTCATGGATTACCAACGATTCCGTTAATGGTTAAAGCGGTAGAGCCGTATCGTGAAAAATCGGCTGGAATTGCTTTTTATCAACGTGGAAAAGCTGATGGCAGTAGACCAGGGATATATTATGCGAATTTATACACGATGAAAGATATGCCGATATACAAACTAGAAAACCTAGCCTACCATGAAGCGATTCCTGGACATCATATGCAAATATCCATTGCATTAGAAGTAAAAGGGATGCCTAGTTTTAGAAAGTATGGAGGCTATAGTGTCTACAGTGAAGGATGGGCATTGTACTCAGAAACTCTTCCAAAAGAAGTGGGATTATACAAAGATCCATACTCTGATTTTGGACGATTGTCTGGGGAATTATGGAGAGCATGTCGTTTGGTAGTAGATACTGGCATTCATCACTATCGCTGGACCCGAGAAGAAGGAATTGATTACTATCGTAATAATACCGCAAATCCAGAAGGAGAATGTGTGAAAATGGTAGAGCGCCACATTGTATGGCCAGGACAAGCTGTTTCGTATAAAATTGGCATGTTAACGATTCAAGAATTACGTAAGCATGCTGAAACAGAATTAGGAGAAAAATTCTCTTTACAAGACTTCCATGATGTTGTGTTACAAAATGGAGCCATGCCAATGGATATACTACAAGATGTGGTGTATAATTGGGTAGATAACCAATAAGGTATGATTATTATTAAAACGACTTCTGATAGTCATAAGACTATTAAATTGATAGCCAATACGCTACTCAATAAGAAGTACGCAGCATGTATAAATATTGTACCGCGTATGCGTTCGAAATATATTTGGGAAGGACGTATTGCTGAGTCACGAGAAACCATGCTGTTAATTAAGACAGTAGATGCGATGGAAAAAAATGTATATAAAACAATTAAGGAATTACATAACTATGATATTCCTGAGATTACAACAATGGAAACTAAAAATGTTGATTCAGATTATTTAAATTGGGTCAATGAATTACTGAGTGAGAAGTAAATATGAATAATAAATATGAAGAATCTGTATGGTATAGAATTGAGCGATTTTTTGATCGACACAATCATCTAATGGAGTTTATAAGAACTGTATTAGCATTGCTTGTATTAAGTCTACAGCTTTATATCATTTCAAGATTATAATAACATGAAACTAGACAATTTAACTGAAGGCAACATCTTAAAATATCTTGTATTGTTTTTTATAGGGTTGGCCGTAGTAACAACGCTTGTTGTGCTTGCAATTAAATCTCCAAAGCAACTCATGGATGAAATGGTACGCAGG
>JAYZIW010000051.1:0-12855 GCA_036165075.1 Fidelibacterota bacterium
CTGAAGAAGAAGTAGTGGAAGAGGCCCCAGCAGAGGAAGAAACACCAGCTGAAGAAGAAGTAGTGGAAGAGGAAAAATAAATAAATGACTGACTCTATTAGAATCTTTCAATTAGCAAAAGAACTAAACATATCTCATACTGATATTGTCGATTTTCTCAAAGAAAAAGGCATATCTGTGACAAGTCATATGTCACCAATTGATGGCAAAACTCAACAAATAGTATATACTGAGTTTGCTAAAGATAGACAGTCAGCAGAACGAGACAGAAAAGAGCAAGTTAGAAAAGAGATTCACGACTCTAAAGTCGTAATGGAAACAAAATCTGTTAAAAAGTTTAAGATTCTATCAGTTCAGGATCAAAGAGAGCAAGCCAAACCTAAAAAGGTTGCAGCTAAAGATATTAAAGAAGATAAGAAGACATCTAAAGATACCAAACCAAAGAAAACTGTAGAGAAGAAAGCACCAAAAAAGAAATTAAGAAAAATTACTCTCAGAGAATCTGTTTCACCTCAAGATAAAAAAGAAATCAAAAAAGACAAAGAGGCGATTAAGAAGGATACTTCTGCAGTAAAAAGACTTAAAAAGACATTAGCGTCTATGGATTCTAGTCCAAAAAAGAAGTCCTATAAGAAAGCCAAGAAAGATGCAGATATTGATACGGGCGATACCACAAGAGTCGTAGAATTGGCAGAATATGCTAGTATTGATGAGATTGCAAAAGTACTAGATGTGAGCACGAGCGAAGTGATTGGAAAATGTTTACAAATGGGTATTTTGGCTACTGTTAATCAAAGGTTAGAGTGGGATGTTATTGAATTAATTGCTGGCGAGTATGAGGTTGAATTAAAGAAGCATGAGGAAGTTGTAGATGATTTGTTTGTAATGACTCATACAGAAGAAGAATTAAAAGATGCAACAAAGCGTGCACCAGTGGTAACGATTATGGGTCATGTAGATCATGGTAAAACATCTATTTTAGATTATATTAGAGAAACCAAAGTAGCCGAAGGTGAATCTGGTGGAATTACACAAAGAGTAGGGGCATATCAAGTTGAGCATAATAGCAATAAAATTACATTTTTAGATACACCGGGACACGAAGCATTTACTGCTATGAGAGCAAGAGGTGCACAATCAACAGATATCGTTATACTTGTTGTTGCAGCAGATGATAGTGTTATGCCACAAACTTTAGAGGCTATCAACCATGCAAAGGCAGCAGAAGTGCCAATTATCGTTGCAATTAATAAAATTGATAAACCTGGAGCTAATCCAGATAATGTAAGAAGAGAATTATCTGAGAAAGATGTTCTTGTTGAAGATTGGGGAGGTAAAATTCAGTCTGTTCCGACTTCTGCAAAAACAGGAGAAGGTATTGATGAACTAATGGAAGCAATTCTATTAGAGGCTGAAGTATTAGATTTAAAAGCAAATGATAATGTAGATTGCAAGGGAACCGTTATTGATTCTAAGCTAGATAAAGGATTAGGTCCAATAGCTACTGTTTTAATTCAAAAAGGAACTCTAAAAATTGGAATTCCATTCATTTGCAATAATCATCCAGGAAAAGTTCGTGCAATTATGAACGAAAAAGGAGAGCGCATTAAAGAAGCAGGACCTTCAGATGCGGTACAAATCCTTGGATTTGATCAAGTGCCTCAGTCAGGAGATATTTTTGCTGAAGTTACGAACGAGTCTGATTTGAAGAAGATTGCGAATGATAGACAAAGAATTAAGCGAGAAATTGATTTACAAATGGTACAAAAGACATCTTTAGATAGTATTTCTGCTCAAATTAAGGAAGGTGATGTCAATAATTTGAATATTATTATAAAAGCAGACTCTGATGGTTCTATTGAAGCGCTTATACAAAGTTTAGAAAAAATTAATAACGATGAGGTTGGAGTAGATATTGTGCATAGAGGAGTAGGTAATGTAAGCGATTCAGATGTATTGCTTGCTCAGGCATCTCAAGCTGTTGTAGTAGGTTTTGGTGTTCAAATACCATCTAATACAAAATTGTTAGCGAATCAAAGCAATGTAGAGATTAGAGCATATAACATTATTTATCAAGTCGTTGAAGATATCAAATTAGCTGTTGAAGGCTTGTTGAGACCTGATCTTGTAGAGGAAATTCTAGGAGAAGCTATTGTTAAAGAGTCATTCAAGATTCCAAAAATTGGTTTTATCGCTGGTTCTCAAGTTGAAAGTGGAAAAATTACTAGAGATTGTTTTGTCAGGTTGATGAGAGAAGAAGAAGAATTGGTGTCAAAAGGAAAGATAGTGTCATTAAAACGCTTCAAAGATGATGTAAATAGCGTTGAGTCCGGCTTGGAATGCGGAATTGCAGTTGAGGGAGTAAAAAAATATTTCCCTGGAGATAAGATTGTGGCATATCAAATCAATGAAATTAAAAGAAAATTATCAGACAGTTGAATACAAAACCATTTTCAAGATCAGAGCGCGTTGAACAGCAAGTTTTAAAGACTATTAATCAAATCTTATCAAGAGATTTGGATTTGAGGAAATATGGATTTTTAACCTTCTCAGCTGTCAGAATGACATCAGATTTAAAGCATGCAAATCTATTTTATAGTATTATAAATCCTACAAAAGATTTAAAGGTGATTAATAAAGAATTAAATCAATTGGTGCCTACATTTAGGAAATATTTATCATCATCATTAAAATTAAGATCTACGCCTACATTAAAGTTTATTTATGATGATTCTTTTGAAGAATTTCAGAAGATCAATGAGTTAATGAAAAAGATTGATTAGCAATGATATATAATATATATAAACCTAAAGATTTTTCCTCTTTTAGTGTGGTGAAACAAATTAAAAGAATTACACATGAAAAAGTAGGTCATTCAGGTACATTGGATCCATTTGCTGACGGAGTATTGGTTTTGGGTGTTGGAAAATCAACTAAGAAATTATCAGATATTATTCAATATGATAAGACTTATGAGGGTGTAATAAAGTTGGGTGAACAGACAGATACAAAAGACTTAACAGGATCTGTTATTAAAACACAAGAAGTTCCTGATATAAAAGATATAGACCTTGATGCAATTTCTGAATCATTTTTAGGAGTTCAAATGCAGGACACACCAATGTATTCAGCAAGAAAGGTGAATGGTGTTCGATTGTATAAATTGGCTAGAAAAAACATTTCAGTGAAAAGAAATCCAAAACAGATCGAGATTAAATATTTAGAATGTCGCGCTATTGATGATGCTACACTTCATATTAAGGTAGAATGTTCATCTGGAACCTATATAAGAGTGCTTGCAGAGGATATAGCCAAGAAAATTGGTACGATAGGCCATTTAACAAAACTAACACGTACAACAGTAGGATCTTTTTCATTGGATGAGTCATTAACAGTTGAAAAATTTGAGGAAGAATGGAAATCATAAGATCAATTCAAGAAATGAAACCATTAACATCTTCAGTTGTTACTGTTGGAAATTATGATGGAATACATCTTGGACATCAAGATGTTCTTAATCATATTGTAAAAATAGCTAAAAAAGAGTCTATTCCTTCGTGTTTGATTACATTTGATCCAAACCCAGCATATGTATTGTCAAAGGATAGCAAGCCAATGAATTTGCAGGATATAGACTCTAAAATGGCTTTATTGGAAGAGATAGGTGTTGATAAGGTGCTTATTATTCCATTTACACTGGAATTCTCACGTATGTCAGCGGAAGATTTTGCAGAAAATATTATTAAAAAATTATTCAATCCTAAACTCATTTCTGTTGGAGAAAATCATTATTTCGGATTTAATAAAAGGGGAGACTTGGCATTTCTAACCAAATTTTGCGATGAAAGCAATATTGAACTCCATACGCCTGAGATAAGAACCTTACATGACAAGCCAATATCAAGCACACTTACCAGAAAATTAATTTTTGATGGATTATTAGATCAGGTTCCAGCATTATTGGGTAAATTTTATGGATTTAATGTAGTTACGGTACATGGCTCAAATAGGGGAAAATCACTCAATTTTCCTACCGCAAATTTTATACCACTAAGCGAATATCAGATGATTCCCAACCATGGAGTATACCTTTCACAGATTTTATTAGACGGAGAAAAGTACTTTGGTATGACAAATATCGGTTATAGACCCACTTTCAATGAAAAAAAATTTGTTATGGAAGTTCACATTTTATCTGATAAATTCACCGAGTTGTATGATAAAAATTTTTATATCGAATTTTTAAAGAAAATTCGAAATGAAATAAAGTTTGAAAATAAGGAAGACTTAATCAAACAGATTGAAAACGACAAAGAAATATGTATTAAATTGATAGATTCTTTTAAGGAGAAATATGAAGTATAGTAAAGAAACAAGTAAGATTATTCAAGACGCAGGTCTTGATGCTAGTAACGTTGGTAGTAGTGAAGCACAAATCGCGCTTCTTACAGATCGTATTAGATCATTGACAGAACATGTAAAATTACACAAGAAAGATGTTCATTCAAGACATGGTTTAGTTAAGCTCGTATCGCAAAGAAGAAAACAATTGAAATATTTAAGAAAAACTAAACTAGATAGTTATGATGCATTAGTTGATAAGCTATCAATAAGAGGATTATAAAGAAGAAATTATGATAAAAGTAGAAAAGAATATAGCAGGCCGACTATTAAAAATTGAATCAGGCCAAATAGCAAGACAAGCGGGTGGATCCGTATTTATTTCTTATGGAGATACTTCAATACTTGCAACAGTATGTTGTTCATCTGAACCGAGAGAAGGTATAGACTTTCTTCCGATGCAGGTTGAATACAGAGAGAAACATTATGCGGGAGGAAAAATACCCGGAGGGTTCTTTAAAAGGGAAGCAAAGCCAACAGACGCTGAAGTACTAACTTCACGTTTAACAGATCGTCCAATTAGACCTTTGATTCCTAAAAACTATAGACATGAGTTACAAATTATGTTAACGACTATGTCTTATGATGGTGTAAATACACCTGATGTGGTAGCAGCAATTGGTGCTTCTGCTGCTTTATTGTTATCACCTGTACCATTTGATGGTCCAATTGCTTCTGTTAAAGTAGGATTAATAGATGGGGAATATGTCTTAAACCCTACACATGAGCAAATGGAATCATCTGACTTAGATTTAATGGTCACTGGTAAAAAAGATAAAATTTGTATGATTGAGGGTGGTTCTAATTTTGTTCCTGAAAAGACCATTTTAGAAGCATTGGATGTTGCAATGGAAGGAATTAATGATATTGTTGATCTTCAGATGGAATTTTCAGAGCATTTTGATAATTCTTATGAAATTGTAGATACAAAGATTCTAAGCGATGAAATTGAAAAATCACTTGATGATGCTTATGCAGGAAAAATTGAAAAAATATTTGATATGGATTCTAAGCAAGCAAGAGATGATGAGTACAATGCAATTGCAAAAGAAGCTTCAGAGCCTTTTGTTGATGATGAAGTAATATATCCAGAAGTTAAAAATCATATTAAAAATATGTTTAAAAATGCAGTAAGAAAAACTGTATTAGATAAAAAAGTAAGAGTTGATGGTAGAGGATTGGAAGATGTTAGAGATATTAATATTGTTCCATCGATACTGCCTAGAGTTCATGGATCTGCTTTATTTACAAGAGGTGAGACTCAGTCAATTGCTGCTCTTACTTTAGGTTCAAGTAGAGATGAACAAATTATTGACTCAATGGCAAGTGATTACAAGAAATCATTCTTGTTACACTATAATTTCCCTCCTTATTGTGTAGGAGAGACTGGAAGAATTGGTTTTACCAATAGAAGAGAGATTGGTCATGGGCATTTAGCAGAAAGATCGCTAAAACCTATACTACCTTCTTCTGAAGAATTTCCATACACAGTACGTATTGTGTCAGAAATTACAGAATCAAACGGATCTTCTTCTATGGCATCTGTATGTGGTGGCTCATTAGCTATGATGAACGCAGGAGTGCCTATTAAAGAGCATGTTGCTGGTATTGCGATGGGATTAATCACCGATGGTGAGAATTATGCCGTATTAAGCGATATTTTAGGAACAGAAGATTTCTATGGAGATATGGACTTCAAAGTTGCTGGAACTAAGGACGGTATTAGTGCTATTCAATTAGATTTAAAGGTTCCTGGACTATCAATGGATGTCCTGTCTAATGCGCTAGAACAAGCAAATAAGGGTAGATTGCATATTTTAGATGAAATGAATAAAGCAATCAGTGCTCCAAATGCATTGTCTCCATATGCACCTCAGATTGAATCCTTTAAAATCGATAAAGAGAAAATTGGAGCTCTTATCGGCCCAGGAGGAAAGAACATTAAAGCGCTACAAGAAGGTGCAGAATGTGTTATCAATATTGAAGATGACGGGACTGTTAGTGTTTCAGCGGCGGATAAAGAAGCGCTTGATAATGCTATTGTTCAAATTAAAGCAGTCACCCAAGATCCAGAAGTTGGATCTGTCTTTGATGGTAAAGTAACAAAGATATTAGATTTTGGTGCTTTTGTAGAATTTGCTCCAGGACGTGAAGGTTTAGTGCATATATCACAATTAGCTTGGGAACGAGTTAATAAAGTAGAAGATGTGCTGTCAGTAGGAGATGCTGTAAAAATCAAATTATTTGAAATTGACAAGCAAGGTCGTTTAAACTTTAGCATGAAATTGCTAACGGATAAACCTAAATAATTAAAGATTAACCTTAAATAAGCAAGGGTATTATGAAAATTGGCGTTCCGAAAGAGATTATTTCTCAGGAGTATCGTGTATCGATTAATCCTGAGACCGCAAAACTTTTAATCGAAAGCTCACATCAGTTATTTATTCAAAAGAATGCAGGTATCGATAGCGGATATAGCGATGAGGAATATGCTAATCTTGGTTGTATAATTGTAGATAATGCTGCCGATGTGTTTAGTCAGGCTGATTTAATTGTAAAAGTGAAAGAACCTTCTTTAGATGAAGTAGAGCTTATGGAAGGAAAAATGCTTTTTACCTACCTTCATCTTAGTTCATCAAAAATTTTAACAGAAAAACTTCTAGAATGTAAGGTGACTGCATTCGCATATGAAACCGTAGTCATTAACAATGAAACTCCTATGTTAAAACCTATGAGTGAAATTGCTGGAAGATTATCTCTTTTAGACGCAATTGAACTGTTAAAGAAGAGTAAGGGAGGAAAAGGAAAGCTAATATCAGGAACTTCTCTTGCAGATCCAGCAAATATATTAATTATTGGTGCTGGTATCGTGGGTGTTAATGCCATGCAGATGAGTTTAGGTTTGGGTGCTAATACAACAATATTAGACATTAACAACGATCTTCTTTCAAGTATAAAAAATCAATATCCCGCAGTAAATATAGGATTATCCTCTAAAGAACTCATAGAAGGGTTATTACCAACAATAGATGTTGTTATTGGTGCAGTATTAACTCCGGGAGCAAAACCGCCAACAGTAATTACAAAAGAGATGCTTAATCTGATGCAAGATAAGAGCATTTTATCAGATGTTTCTATTGATCAAGGTGGTTGTTTTGAAACATCCAAGGCAACTACACACAATGAACCTACTTATGAAATTGATGGTGTTATCCATTACTGTGTAAGGAATATACCTTCTGCAGTGCCATTTACTGCCACTAATGCGCTAAATGAAGCTACCAGACCATTCATTGCAAGATTAGCTAATGATGGGACAGAAGGACTAAAATCTAATTCAAACCTTCTAATGGCATTAAATACTTACAATGGCTGTCTCGTAAATCAAGAAGTTGCAGATGCTCATAATCTAGAGTATTCTAGTCCAAGCACTGTTCTGTAGATATCAGTATTAAAGAATCACTTTAATTGCTTGTTTTTTTCTTTAAAAAATAATAACCTAAAGTGATGCTTGAATCAAAAACAAAACTATATTACAGTATTAAAGAAGTAAGTGAACTTACAAGCCTTAAACCTTATGTTTTAAGATATTGGGAGTCGGAGTTTCCATTGCTAAAACCTGCTAAAAATAAAGCAGGAAATAGAACCTACAAACAGAAGGACATTAATGTAATACTTCAAATTAAAGAATTGCTTTATGATAAAAAATTTACCATTAAAGGTGCAATAGAAGAGATGAAGAAGGGTGGTTCTAGCATTCAATCTGATTCGAAACAGCTTAGTAGCGGCGATATATCAGTTCTTGTTGAAATACGAAATGAGCTAAAAAACATTCTAAATGAGCTAAATAGGCATTAATTGTATAAAGATTTAACCAATTTTATTGGTAGCCAACTGAAAAGTCTCTTATTGATCAAATCTTAAGAGACTTTTTTGTTTTACTAACATCATGAAAATAGTATTAACTTATAATCGCATGAAAACAAAAAGATTTTTAAATTCAATCGTAGTAGGAATTGGAATATTTTTTGCTTCTTTTCTAGTTCCAGTTATTGGTGGAATTATATCAATTCCTATGAGTTTAATCGGAGCATGGATGTATTATGATCACAGCGAATAGAAGTTTGTATAAATTCTGCTTATTTTTGCTTAGTTTTTTTAGTATAGTTATGGCAGAAGAAAATAAAAGTCAAAAAGAAGCTTTCTTTGCTGCTGGATGTTTTTGGGGTGTAGAGTCTACATTTCAGCAATTAGAAGGCGTAAAATCAACTACTGTGGGTTATACAGGGGGTAAGGCTAAAAATCCTTCCTATGAGCTAGTATGTACTGGAATAACCGATCATGCTGAAGCAGTGCAGGTAGTGTATGATTCAGATGTTATATCTTACGAACAGCTTCTAGATACTTTTTTTGACCTGCATGATCCTACAACAATTGATAGGCAAGGTCCTGATATAGGGTCTCAATATCGATCAGCAGTATTTTATAAAAATGAAGAGGAAAAGACATTAATTGAAATTAAAATTAATCAGGTAAATGAATCTGGAAAGTTTCAATCAAAGGTTGTTACAGAGTTAGCGCCTTTAGATGATTTCTATGATGCCGAAGATTATCATCAGGATTATTACAAAAAAAGAGGTATAATTGGTTGTGCAATATAAAACCGGGAGAATACAATGAAATTGCAAAAAAGTGTTTATTTATTATCGTTCTTACTATTAATTATCTTTACTGCAGACTTACATGGTCAGTTTAGAAGAAAAAAGGTTAAGCTTAGCGAGACAAATAAAATTGAAGAGTTTATCAATGACCATATTCAAGATCCATTTATGGTAGAGCATATTCAAGCTATTCAATCAGAGCTCGTAAAAATAGGATTTGAAATTCTTCCACCAGAAACAAATGGAGAATTAACAGTAGAAATTATGTTCGAAGATTTTAGCTTTGATCCATATTACGGCTCTACTGCAAATCCAAGACAATCTCATATTATTTTTAGAGATCCAAAAACAACGAGGGTTGTTGCCAAATTTATGGCTAATTCAATATTGCAGGATGATGATTTTGATGGCCCAATGACAAATGCATTTGGAAATACAACAAACTCTTCTATGAGTGGTGGATATGGAGGAACGGCAGATCAACCTGTTGATGTGAATGCTATTATTGTAGATTGGATGAAGCAAATCAAGAATTTCTATTAAGCCTTGGCCTATAATCACAAAACAATCGAACCAAAGTGGCAGAAGTATTGGTCTGAAAATGAAACATTTAAAACCGGTACTGATAGTAAAAAGCCAAAATATTATGTTCTAGATATGTTTCCTTATCCGTCTGGATCTGGTCTCCACGTCGGACATGCTCTCGGATATGTTGCAACAGACATTGTAGCAAGATTTAAGAGAATGAAAGGATTTAATGTATTGCATCCGATGGGTTGGGATGCTTTCGGATTGCCTGCAGAGCAATATGCTATCAAAACAGGGACTCATCCTAGCGTCACTACTGCTGAGAATATTAATAATTTTAAACGTCAAATTAACCAATTAGGCTTTTCTTACGATTGGTCTAAGGAAATAAACACCACAGATCCTAATTATTACAAGTGGACACAATGGATTTTCTTGCAATTATACAACAAAGGTTTGGCTTACGAGGAAGAAGTAGCTGTCAATTGGTGTCCAGAGCTTCGTACAGTACTTGCAAATGAAGAAGTTGTTGATGGTAAATCTGAAATAGGAGGGCATCCTGTTTATCGTACACCAATGAAACAATGGATTTTAAAAATTACAAAATATGCAGAATCTCTTCTTGATGGACTAGATGATTTAGATTGGCCTGAAAATATTAAAGAACTTCAACGAAACTGGATTGGAAAATCTGACGGAGTAGAGCTAGGTTTTGTTATTGATGGATATCCCAATGAAAAGATTGAAGTTTACACTACAAGACCAGATACTCTTTTTGGTGCTACATATATGGTTCTTGCTCCGGAACATCCATTAGCTAAGAAGATAGTTACCGATGAGAAATCTTCAGATTTAGATACATATATTGAGGAAACGCAGAAAAAATCAGATTTTGATAGAACTGAGGTAAATAAAGATAAAACAGGTATTTTTACTGGATCTTATGCCATTAATCCTTTTAGCGGTGAAAAAATGGAGATATGGGTAGCTGACTATGTGTTAATAAGTTATGGTACCGGTGCAATCATGGCTGTTCCTGGGCACGATGAAAGAGATTGGGAATTTGCTACGAAATATAGCTTACCTATAAAGGAGGTTGTAGAGGGTGGAGATATCACAAAAGCAGCCTTTACAGCTAAAGGTGATGCTATTTTAGTCAACTCCGAGCATGAAGATACGTTATCTCTTAATGGTCTTAACGTAGAAGAAGCAATTAAGCAGGCGATAGATTTTATAGAAAAACATGGATTAGGCTCTGGTGCAGTAAACTATAAGTTGAGAGATTGGTTGTTTTCTAGGCAGCGTTATTGGGGAGAACCTTTTCCGATTATTCATACAGATGATAAAATCAAAACAGTTGATGAATCTGAATTGCCTGTAGAGCTACCAGAGGTAGAGAATTATAAACCATCAGATGATGGAAAATCTCCACTTTCAACTATTAATGATTGGGTTGAAGTAAAAGATACATCTGGAAATATTGTTGGACTTAGAGAAACAAATACTATGCCACAATGGGCAGGTTCTTGTTGGTATTATCTAAGATTTACAGATCCTTCTAATCATACCGAGGCCTGGTCAAAAGAAAATGAAAATTACTGGATGCCTGTTGATTTATATATAGGAGGACAAGAGCATGCTGTTTTACATTTATTATATGCTCGATTCTGGCATCATGTTTTATATGATTTAGGTTTATTATCGACGAAAGAACCATTCAAAAAACTATACAATCAAGGGATGATTCTTGGCGATGATGGATCTAAAATGAGCAAATCAAGAGGAAATGTCATCAACCCAGAAGATATTATTGATCAATATGGCGCTGATTCTATGAGATTGTATGAAATGTTTATGGGGCCATTAAATAAGTCAAAACCATGGAATACAAAAGGATTACAAGGTTGTTATAGATTTATTAACAAATTATGGTCTATTATCGTCGATGAAGATGGAAATTTATCATCAAAAATACAAGAAGATGTTACTCTAGATAAAGAAACATTACACATTCATCATACTACCGTTAAGAAGGTAGGTAATGACATTGAAAACCTACATTTTAATACGGCAGTTTCTCAATTGATGATTTATTGCAATCATTTGCAAAAATGTGATCAAATTTCAAAAGATTTAATCGCAGATCTTGTAAAAATTTCTGCACCATTTATGCCGCATCTTTCAGAGGAGTTATGGTCGCTATTAGGTCACAATGAATCTATATCTAATATATCCTGGCCAGAGTTTGATGAAGCTTTAACGCAAAGCGATGAGGTAGAAGTTGCAGTTCAGGTAAATGGTAAGTTAAGAGCTAATATAAGTCTAGATGTTGACTCAGATGAAGAAACGGCTGTAAATGCGGCATTAGAGCTTGAAAAAGTGCAAAATTATACTTCTCAAGGATCTATTGTTAAGACTATATATGTTCCAAATCGACTATTAAACTTTGTCGTTAAGTAGATCTGTTCCCTTTGACATTATCCAAATAGTTCCAACAAGACTTAAAGCTGCAATCTTTTGATAGGTTGCATGCATCGTTAAAGCTTCAATGGATTTCCATGGTGGAGGACCAATTTCAAGAAAGACTACATATCCAAATACAATAAATAAACAAACAAAGAGAGCATAGGTAACGTTTTTTAAGCCTTTTGAGTAAAAAAGATATGCATATATACCTAAGGTCAATAAAGCGCAGTTAAACACTGAATCAGCAAAGAAAACATGAAGAGAATATAGAGAGGGAACATCCGCTGGAGTAAAAACGACTCCAAGTAAGCTAATGGATCCAAATGCAGCTGATATTTTAGCTATAATGCTAGTTCTAGGCTTATCTTTAGAAAAATACTCTGCAGCGTTAAATAGATAGAAAAACGAAGCAACGATCTGAGTTAACATTCCAATTGAAAATAAAACAACAGATATAGTGTTATTGTCACCTGAATGGCTAGTTGTTCGTCCTAGGTCGCTTATAAAGTTTGTAAAAAAATTATAGTAGAGTGTTTCTTTTTCAATATAATTACCGCCACCATAAAAGAATCCTGCCAGAGTGAGCAGTCCTATGTAGGAGAGTAGTAGTATTCTTGTATTTTTACCTAATGTATTTCTCATATTCTTCTAATGATACATAATATGTATTATGCGCAAAACCTGTAAAACAGGTAAATAACAGGTCGTTTAAGTCTTTGTTAAAATGTTGCTAAGTCTTATTAATTATTTCTCTTCCACATTTTATCATTTTCTAATTTCTCAATTCCTTCTTTATCTG
>JAYZIW010000052.1:0-2538 GCA_036165075.1 Fidelibacterota bacterium
TACATAATTGTGCTCTTTGTTTAAATGCCACTGAAAGTACTGCCACTCTTCCATTAATATCTTTTGGAAAAATGACTTCATTATTTGATAAAGAAATTCCTTTAATAGTTGGAAATGTTTTATTTAATACATCATCAGAGGAATAAATAGTGCTTGAAAAACATAAAGTTATGATAGTTAATAATAGCGCTTTTTTCATTTATCCTTTCCTTTTTAAAAATGATATTATAAGTACAGCAATTAGTAGTAATGTTTTCATTTAGATTTCTTCTCAGCAAAATAGAATGGCAAATATAACATATAAAAAATAATTGCAACTAAGGGAAATACAGGAAATACATGCCAAGGAGGCGCTGGAAATAGGCTCATCAATGATTCTCCGGCAGGTGCTTTCATTAAGTACCATAAGTTCGCCTCATATCCAGGTTCTCCACCTATTAACACATTAAGAACATACATAATCGGTAACAAAATTAAAGAGTACTTTAATGCATTAATCAGAGAACCAAATGTTACTTTTTGCTTGATAACTATTACAATATAAATGAGGCTAAAAAATAAGAGTCCATGACCAAAAAATAATGTAATAAAATCAAGATCTGGAAAGGTAAACTCTACATCGGGTGTGAGCAAAGCCATTGTTCCTCCTCCCAGTCCCCAGAAATAAGCGAAATCAAAGAATCTTTGCTCTCTTGTGAGCAAAAATAATCCTGCTGTATAAGAGGAAATATGACATGCATGCAGTGGAACTGTATTGGTCCACTTGTAATCACCTAATGCAATTAAGTAGAATGGCTTTAATAGTTCATTTAAAATAAGAGCAAAACCTAGAATTTTCTCAAAAGAGCCAAAAGATTCTAAAGAATATTTATCTCTTATAAAAAAAGAGAAACCAAATGATACTACAAAAATAATTCCAAGAGTTAATAAATGAGTAGTACCAAATAAAATAAATTCATTCATAATGAAAAGAATCTAATAAAAGTTAAATGATAATTTCATCAAATTATATTTTACTAATGACAGCTAGCATTATATTTTTTTAATCTCCAGTAATTATATGGCCATGGAGTTATAAATCCTGCTATTAACATGAATGGAGTTGCCCACCATGTTATCTGTGCTCCGCCTGTTAATAAAACATCAGTCATATTCATTGCAGCTTCCATAGCAAGCATTGATATAAAAGACATTCCCAAAGCTGTTCTGAGCGCCTGAGAAAATATCATTTGTTTTGAGAGAATAAATGTTTCTAGCAACACGCTTGTAATTAAACCATTTAGCATTGCTAAACCCATAATACTCATTGTTGACCAATCATGCGTAATATTTTGAAAATATAAGATAGTTCCAAAATCTCCAATAGAGCATCCTAATAAACACCAAGATGTATTGACAGCAGATTTTTTCCAAGTATGTTTACATTTCCAACTAATCATAATAGTATTAATTTAACAGACTTATATGAAAAAGAAATTAATTCTATTTATTGGTATCGTTCTTGTAATAGTATGGTATACTCTTACTCCAAGACAAGAAGAGTTTGTACTCCCTATTTTTACTCCTTCAGACTTACGATCTAACCTGGTTCATCCATCTTTAGTAGGAAAAACAGATCATACTGTACCAGATTTCTCTTTTATAGATCAAAATGGAAATACTGTTAATCAGAAGACAGTTGAAGATAAGATTTATGTTGTAGATTTCTTTTTTACATCATGTCCATCTATATGTATTGATCTCACAAACAACCTAAAAGAAGTGCAGAGTGCATTTATCGATAATGAAAATGTATTCATATTGTCTCATAGCGTTGATCCAAAAACAGATGATATAGAGCGACTACAAAAATATGCGAGCATTAATAATATCAATAATGAAAAATGGTTTTTATTGACAGGTCCAATAGAAGATATTATTAGAATGGCGCAATTAGGCTATTTTGCTATCGCATCTGTACCCAATCATACTGACAATAGTTTAATTCACACAGAAAACATAGTGCTTGTTGATAAAAATAAAAAAATTCGTGGTATTTATAATGGAACTTCTTCTCTAGAAATACGATATTTAATTGATGATATCAATAAACTTTTATCTTATTGACAATAATACACTAAATGGTGCAAATTCTTTATATCTGTAATGTTAAACGTAAGTGAATGATTTACAAAAGAGGAAATTCATGAAAAAAGTTTTACTAATAGCAGCAATATTATCACAATTTTCATTTGCACAAGATGAAGGTCTTGGTTTTTTTGGCAGTCAATTCAGTAGAGGTTCACTTTATATAGGAAGTGAAGTACTACAATATGACGTAGAAGGTGGCAATGCACAAGAAGGCGCACAAGGCGATCCAACCTTTACTCTTAAACCAGAATTCGGTTACTTCTTTATGGATAATTTAGGTGCATATGCAAAGTATTATAAATCAAATGGAGAAGGAACAGAGTATGGTCTTGGTTTGATGTATACTTTTCCTGACTTCTATATGACTGGCGTATATAAACCTAAAGACACAAACGATGAACATATTCA
>JAYZIW010000053.1:0-9944 GCA_036165075.1 Fidelibacterota bacterium
TAATTGACAGATCGACAACTTATTTTGATAATAAGTTTTTGTCTTTTGATTTTGCTAGCATGCCGTCTGATTCTCTATATGTTAAAAGTAAATTTCAATATGAATTTGGAGACTATGGTTTTGATAAATTAAATATTGGGCTAAGAAAACAATCTTCAATTAGTAATTTTGAGTTTATTGCAATGAAGAAAAGTTTTTTTGGTACTTATTCAGAGTTTGCAAACAAAGATAGTAGTCCTTTAAGCTTATTCTATAAGATTGATTACAATACCATCCTTTCAAAACATAATTTTTATTTATCAACTGGCTATTTTAGAGAAGATTCAAAATTTTTGTTTAACAATGAATCTTTAATAGATAATTCCATGAATATTGAATTCTCTGACTTTCTATCAATAACAGTTGGAGATAGTTTTATAGCAAATCGTTGGGATTATAATATCGAATTAAATCATATTAGCAAGTCTGATGAAAGAAGTATTGCTGAATATGTTGTTGCTCAAGATATAGATATTGAAAAAAATAGATTAAATGTCAGTGCTAATAATAAGAAGAATATATTCCTAAAGTCCTTTATTGATAATACATATTATTTTGATCATAGCACTCAAAGAGGCTATAGTAGAAATATATTACAATTGTCAAATAGCAACCAATTTCCTTTTGGAAATTTTACTTATGGTATTGACTATATTTCAGATAAAGTAGTTCCTGCTATTAATTATGAAGCTGTATTTGGAGTAGTTCAATTATCTGTTTCTAGAAAGAACAAATCAAATATGATCTTATTTGATAAAGAACAATTTGGAGAAATGTTTTATAGTTTTTCAGATGATGAAGAGATACAAAATTGGGATTCATTAGTATTAAGCTATGGTATTGACAGAAAGATTTCTTTTAACTCTAATCTTAAGTTTATCAGTGCTACTAATCTAGAAGGATATGATCTTTCTACCATAGAAACACCTGGTCTTAATGGATATTTTTCTTTTTCAGATGATATGCTTTCATTAGAAACAAAAATTGAAGTACCTACAAAAAGAAGTAAAATTGATATAATACACTATCATAATTTCTATGATAGTCTCATTAGTTCTAATCGATCAGATATGCTTGATGTAAACTATTATTTTAACACTTCATTTGTTGATCAAAAACTTGGCATTGATGGAAAATTATCCTTTAGGTATTTATCTAAAAATGAATCAGGATATTCTTTTGATTATTTTAGAAATATGCCTACATCAAATAGTGTACATTATGACGAAAGTTATAACATTGGATTAGACTTAAATATATCAATTGCAGATGTTTTATTAATAGTAAAATTAAAAAATGGATTAGATCGATTACCACTTGATGGAGACTATTCTATTAATAATCAAGCCTTATTCAATCCAATGAAAAGTTTCCTATCTTTTGGGATTGTTTGGGAGTTTGATGATTAAAGATTGTATTCTGTTGTCAACTTTATACTTCTACCTGGCTCAGGATAGTTCAAAGTAGATTGAAATGTTTTATCAAAAAGATTATCAATAGCTAAACTGATATTCAACTGATTAAACATTCGAGAAATACTCAAATCTAGCAAACCATAAGAAGAACTATCTATTTGATTGTTGTAATCTCCAGCATATTGAAGGATACGTTTTCCTGTATACTTATAATTCAATGCAACATTTGTTGTTTTATTCAATTTATGATATAGGTATATATTTGTTGAGTAATCTGGTACATATAATAATTTTCTACCATTATCATCTTTACTGTCATACATATTATATGAGATCTGCAATTTACTATTTAGAAAATTTTTAAGATAATTGATATTGTAATTATTTCTTGAGGCAGAGGAAATATTTATTGGTCTATATTTATATAATTCATCGGGTTCCCATAAAATCAAGTTTTTATAATCTTTAAGGGTAGCAGTAATGGTAAATTTTCCAAAATTAGAATTATTAATCATTTCAATAGCTAGGTAATCACTTTCTTCTGGTTTCAAATTTGGATTTCCGATACTATATAACCCATCAGGCCAATATAAGTCATTCATTGTTGGAAATTGGAAAGATGAACCTATATCTAAACCAAAATCAAAATAAGACTGGTTATTTTTCATAAATTGATTAATTGATTCAATGCTAAAATTATAAGTCAATTTTTTATTTGCAGATTGCTTGTCATATCTCATAGATGGATATATTCTGAGATCTTTATTATGATTAAAATAGTCTAATAATAACGATATAGAGCTAGCATTCATTTCTTGATTGTTTAAGTCAGTACTAGCGATTCTATCAGATTTTTTTTGTGCTGATAATTTGTAATCCAAAGTACTATTTATTTCTTTTTCAAAATCAATGCCTACCGATGATGATTCTAGGTCATGTTCGCTGTATATCGGATATGACTCATCGTTATCTTCAAATACTTGGTTGCGAGTAGAGCGATTGATATAAAATTTAAGAGAACTGTCTAAGAAAAATTTCATAAAGGACAGAGCATATAAATCGTATTCATCTGTTCTTGTTGCAAGGTCAGATGGGAAAGTAATACTACCTGCTGCTCCTCTAGTATTGTTTGTTTTTAGAGAATTAATATTTATTAGCAAATCATCTCGAATTAGAAATTCTCTATTCATTGCAAGAAAGAATTGGTCTAGATAATTATTTTCTCTCTTAGTATTGGTATTAGTTGTACTATCTTCATATTCATAGTCTCCATCATAGCTAGTCTTACCAATTGTAATAATTCTTTTCGAAGTTTCTCTTCCGATAGAGTAGGTTGCACCATATTGATTAAATCCATAATTGCCAGAAGAATAGAATATTCTATTTGGGCTATCTTTAGTACTTATATCTAATGTTCCATCGATAGACCCAGATCCATATGTTGTTCCTGAATTAAGTCTATATTTGAGTGAGTTCAATACAAATGATGGGAAAACAGATAAATCTACTTGTCCATTTTGAGCATCAGTCAAATCAACTCCATTAAATAATACTTTTGTATGTCTCGAAAATCCTGAATTGAATGAAGCAGAAGTTACACCTGCATAGCCACCATAAGTTCTTATTTCTAGAGAAGGTATCTGTGATAAGGTACCATTTTTGGAAAATGATATCAGGTTGTTATTGAAGTTCTTATTCTTCAAATATCTTGAATTATTATTTCCATATACATTCACTTCTTTGAGTTGGACGTTATCACTAGATAGTATAAATACTTGAGATGTATTATTTTCTAAATCAATAGTTTTATTTTGAAAACCAATCCTTTTGAATTGAATTTTTGCATTACTTTTCAATGGAATTGCAAAATAGCCATTCTCATTTGTAATCGTCCAATTATCTATAGATTTATCATGCAATTCCTTTACAATTACATATGATAACGGTTGACCTTCTGAATTAATTACAATGCCATTAAAAGTTTGAGCAGAAAGATGAGAGATTAATATTCCTAATAATAAAATATAATATTTCATTATACTTTCCTCCGAAGCTTGGTTTATAGTATAGTAAATAAGGTTTCCTGACTTATACCTAATGAACGATTTAAAACCTTCTCCCATTTTTTCTGGAATGGTATCTATTAAATCTCAGTAATTACAGTAGCGGGGACTGCTCCAGATTTTCACTGAATTCCCTACATTTACTCTGTATAATCTTAATGTTATTTTTATAAAATGTGAATGATTATTTTCATAAATTCATAATAATGAAGAATAATAATTCAAATTTAAATATCAATAACAATGTTACTCTTGTATTAAATGCTAGTTATTTACCGCTTGCAGTTTGCTCTTCCAAACGGGCTTTATGTTTATATTTTCTTAATAAAGTTGATGTTTTAATGAACTACGATCAGTATATATATTCTCCATCTACTAGAATCAAAGTTCCTAGTGTAGTCAAATTGAAGCAATATGTGAAGTACAACAGTTTGGAAGTAGTTTTAAACAGAAAAAATCTATTACTTAGAGACAATTCATCCTGTCAATACTGTGGATCAAAATCAAGTTTAACTGTAGATCATGTTGTACCAAAATATAAAGGCGGATCTGATACATGGGATAACCTTATTGTAGCCTGCTCTCCTTGTAATGCTAAAAAAGGAAATAGGACACCAAAAGAAGCGCAAATGAAATTGATGAAAGAACCAAAAAAACCTAATAGATTCATGTACTTTAATCAGTTTGTAAAAGATAGGAATGCAGGCTGGAAAGATTATTTATTTATCAACAGAAATTAAAATGAAGAAAAAGAGAATATTAAGCGGAGCGCAACCATCAGGTTTATTACATATCGGAAATTATTTTGGTATGATTAGAAGAATGATTGATTTTCAAGATTCTTCAGATTTGTTTTGTTTTATTGCGAACTATCACTCTTTGACATCTATTAGCAATAAAGAAGAGTTAGAGAAAAATACTTTTAATGCATTCTCTGATTTATTGGCATTAGGGCTTGATTCAAAAAAATCTACGGTATGGGTTCAATCTCATGTTCCAGCAGTTACAGAATTAACATGGATACTATCCAATTTTACAAGTGTAGGTTTAATGCAGAGATCAACATCATACAAGGATAAGGTTGCAAATGGGCTGAGTCCAAATATGGGCTTATTTTCTTATCCAGTATTAATGGCATCAGATATCTTAGCATTTCAATCTGATATTGTTCCTGTTGGAAAAGATCAGAAACAACATTTAGAAATGACAAGAGATATTGCTATTAAGTTCAACAATACACATGGCGAAGTTTTTACTATTCCAGAAATTGATATTGATGAAAATAATGAAATCATTTTTGGAATTGATGGTAAAAAAATGAGCAAATCATATAATAATACTATCCCAATTTTTGGTAACGAAGATTACATTAAGAATCAAATAATGAATATTGTTACTGACTCTGCTGGATTGAATGAACCTAAAGATATAGATACTCCTCTTTTCAAAATATATTCATTATTTCTAGATGAAGAGGGAAGGAATAAATTAAAAGATAGATATCTTACTCCAGGTTTGAAGTATATGAGTGTAAAAAATGAATTATATGATCATATTATGGATTACTTCTCTAAACAACGAACTCTTAAGCAACATTATTTAGATAACCCAGATGATATTTTTGATTTGATGGATGCAGGAAGCAAAAAAGCTGAAATAATTGCATCTGAAACTTTATCCAGCGTGAAAAAGTCTATTGGAATGGTCTAGCTGGTGTTTAATGTAAAGTTAGAGAATTTTGAAGGACCGTTAGATCTACTTCTATATTTTATCAAAAGAGATAAAATAGATATCTATGATATTCCAATCTCTAAAATTACATCTGAATATATCGATGTAATTAACACGGCTAAAAAATTAGATGTTTCTGTAGCTGGAGAGTTTCTTTTTATGGCATCTCTGCTATTGCGACTAAAAACAAGAATGTTATTACCTAGAAAGAAAGATGAAGAAGGTTTAGACATCGATGATCCAAGGATTAGTTTGGTAGATCAATTATTGCAGTATAAAAATTTTAAAAATATCGCATATCAATTAAAAGATATGCATGATGAGAACAAAGATTTGTTTTATCGTCCCAATGATAAGATTTCTTTTCAAAATACATCAAAACCTGAAGATTTCTTAAGCGAAGTAAGTTTATTTGATATATCAAAGATTTTCCAATATGCTATTGATAATGCACCAGAAAATAACGCAATTACTATACAAAGAGATACTATATCGCTAGAAGAGCAAAAACAGTTTATTATTTCTAATTTCAAAGAGAAAACTGTTATTTCATTGATTACATTAATCGATAAGTTGGAAAGTAAATTAGAAATTATTGTTACATTCTTGGCTGTATTAGATATGATTAAGGAGTCAGAGTTAATTTGTAAGCAAAAAAATACTTTTGATGATATTGAAATAAAATTAAATATTATTAGCGCATGAAAGAACAACAACTAATTATAGAATCTTTATTATTTGTTGCATCTGAACCTCTTTTGCAATCAGATATAGACAGAGTTTTTGATAGCAATGATCCTCCATCATTAGATAATATCGTTAAAGATATTAATTTGAAATATGCTGATCATGCTTTTGAAATCAAAGGAGTGGGTAAAGGCTATATGCTTGTTAGTAAAAGAGAATTTGAACCATTTATATCAAAGTATGTGCCAAGTAAGAAACTTATGTTATCTAATGCAAGTTTAGAAGTTTTGGCAATCATTGCATATAAACAACCGATATCAAGAATAGATATTGAATCGATAAGAGGAGTAGATTGCAAGGGAGTGTTAAAAAATCTATTAAATAAAAAATTAATTAAGATCGGAGGAAGAGATGATTCATTAGGTAGAGCACTACTTTATCATACTACTGATGATTATTTAAAACATTTTGGGCTAACAAGTTTATCTGAAATGCCGACAAGCAATGAAATTTCTGATATTATAGATTCTGAAGATAGTGGAATCATCAATGAAGCTATTTAAATTTATTGCATCCTCTGGAATTATTTCTCGAAGAAAAGCGCAAGAGTCAATTCAGTTAGCAATGGTTACAGTTAATAATGTACTAATAATGGATCCTTTTGTTGACATTGACCCTATAAAAGATATTGTCAGACTTGATGATCAGAAGATTGTTTTAAGTTCAACTACTACGACAATTGCCTTATATAAACCTAAAGGATTTATTTCTTCTAGGAGCGATGAAATGGGTAGGAAGACAATTTTTGATCTTATTCCTAGAAAACCTTTCTTAAATCATGTAGGAAGATTAGACAAAGACACAACTGGTTTAATTTTATTAACGAATGATGGAGATTTGTCTCAATTTCTTACTCACCCTAAGAATAAAATACCAAAGGAGTATATAGCAGAGACTAATGATATTATTGATAAAAAAACTATTGAAAAAATTGAAAGAGGAATTTTTATAGGTTCAGGAGAAAAAGGGAAAGCAAAGATTGTATCACAAGAAAAGATTAAAAAGACAATACATGTTAAGATGATTTTAAGACAAGGAAAAAAGAATGAAATACGAAGAATATTTAAATTTTCAGGCTTAAAACTGATTTCATTAAAGAGAATAAAATTTGGCAATATTACATTGGATCAATTGAAAGAAGGTCAATGGAGAGAGCTAACAAAAAAAGAAAAGCAATATTTGAAGAAAATAACAAGAAAAGCATAAGATTTTAAACATCTTGGCATTTATTCAAAGAAAAACTAACTTTCTGAGCATTTTTATGGTAATAACAATTGATGGACCTGCTGGCGTTGGTAAAACTACTACCGCAAAGAGACTAGCAAGTAAGCTAGGGTATCAGTATTTAGATACTGGGGCTATGTATAGAGCTGTGACTTATTTTTTTGGACAGAGCTCTATCGATATCAATGCCAAAGACCAGGTTAAAAAAATGCTAGATATTTTAAAGTTGGAATTAGACTTTACCTCTAGTGATAATATTATAGTTTTATTAGACGGTGAAGACATCAGCTCATTGATTCGTAGCGAAGAAGTTACAAATACAGTAAGTAGAGTTAGTGCATTAGAAGCTGTGAGAGCAAAAATAGTAGAAATGCAAAAAGAGACCGTAAAGAATGGCAATTTTGTTGTTGAAGGAAGAGATATCGGAACGGTAGTTTTTCCAGATGCCAAACATAAGTTTTTTCTGGTAGCTGACTATGATACGAGAGCAGAGAGAAGATTAAAAGACTTTAAGAGAATAAATGAGGAGTTAAACGTTAACAAAATAAAAAAAGATTTGACAGATAGAGACCAGTATGACAGTAGTCGTAAACTTTCTCCATTGAAACAGGCAAAGGATGCAATTGTCGTTGATACATCAAACTGTACTATTGATGATCAAGTTAATCAGATCTATAAACACATTGAAAGAAACTAAATAATATGAACGATCAACCTAAACAAGACGTAAACAAAGAAATAGAAGAAATAGCAGTAGAGCAAGAAGCTATTGAGACAGTATCAGAAGAAAAAACTGTAGAAGAGAAAGTATCTTCTAAAAAGACAATTAAAGATTATTTAAGTAAAGATTTATTTGCAGATGTCAAGGTGATTTCTGGCAAAGAAGATGAGATGAAATCAGATAATGTATCTGATGATCATTTAGAAGAATACCAAGGAACCTTTAACGATATATCAGAAAATCAAATCATATCAGCAAAAGTCATTGGTATCAGTGACAGCGATATTATGGTAGATATAGGTTTTAAATCAGAAGGGCTAATTAATAGGTCAGAATTTAATAATAAAGATTTACCTGAAATTGGCTCTAACATTGATATATTTCTTGAAAAATTTGAAGATACCGATGGTAATATCACTCTATCAAAATATAAAGCAGATTTTATTAAAAGGTGGGATGAGCTAAAAGAGTTTTGCGAAAATGCTGAGCCTGTAAAAGGGAAAATTATTAAACGTGTTAAAGGAGGTCTTGTTGTAGATCTAGGAGTTATACAGGCATTCTTGCCAGGATCACAAGCAGATGTTCAACCTATTAAAAACTTCGATGATTTAGTTAATAAAGAGTTTGATTTTCAGATTGTAAAAGTTGATGAGTTAAGGAAGAATCTTGTTGTATCTCGAAAAGCAATATTAGAAGAATCTTTAAATGAAAAAAGACAGGAATTAATGACAAAAATTGAAGTAGGTGCACAACTTAAAGGGCTGGTAAAAAATATTACTGATTTTGGAGCCTTTGTTGATTTAGGTGGAGTAGATGGATTAATCCATATTACTGATTTTTCATGGGGTAGAATTAATCATCCATCTGAAATTGTATCTATAGGAGATGAAATTACAGTTCAAATCATTGATTATAATGAACAGACCTCAAGAATATCATTAGGACTAAAACAATTAGTAGATAATCCTTGGAAAGTGATACCAGATAAGTATAGTGTCGGAGATTCAGTTACAGGTAAAATTGTTAGTATTATGAACTATGGTGTTTTTATTGAAATAGAAAAAGGGATTGAGGGATTAATTCATATTTCTGAGATATCATGGACAAAAAATATTCAAAATCTTCAAGATCAATACAAGGTAGGCGATTCATTAGAGTCAAAGATCTTATTTATTGATGCTAATGAGCAAAAAATTAGCTTAGGAATCAAACAGCTAACTCCAGACCCATGGGATGATATATCTTCACAAGTAAGTGTTGGAGATAAGAAAGAAGGAGTAGTTAATAAAGTTACAAAATTTGGAGCATATGTAGATTTAGGAAAGGATATTGAAGGATTTCTAAGAAATACAGAGTTTCATTGGAAAAAAACTCCTTTACACCCAAAAGAGTTTGTTAATGAAGGTGATACAATTGAATTTATTATTACGGATATATCAGATAAAGATCGAAAAATCTTACTAAGTGTTAAAGATTTAACAGAAAGTCCATGGCCTGCTATAACAGAAAAGTACTCTTCAGGCGATAAGATTAAAGGTGTTATTTCAGATATCAATGATTCTGGTGTTCTAATTGATATGGATGATGACGTGATAGGTATTGTTCCTTCAGATAAAATTTCAAAAGAATTGAAAAAAAATTATTTAAATTCTATTGAACCAGGTGACACTATCGATTTATTAGTTGTTGAGGTTAAAGAACAAGATAAGAATGTCATCTTAATGCTTGATCAACCTAATGTTGAATAATACTAACCAGATTAAAAGACTGCTATACTCTTTTATTATTGCATTTATCTTTTGGTTTTTTATTAAGAGCGAAGATACTTACTCAGTTACAACAAAAATTCCTTTAGTTGCACGTAACTTGCAAGAAAAGAAGACTTATAAAGAAGAAGTTCCTGAAAGTATTATTGTAACTCTAAAGGGTTCAGGTAGAGCATTTATTTGGCTACGATTTTTTGATAGCTTCTATGAAGATTATAAAGCTGTTTTAGATTTAAGT
>JAYZIW010000054.1:0-7259 GCA_036165075.1 Fidelibacterota bacterium
ACTACATGGTGATTGTCTTTACTTTGAACCCCAATAATATCTCTATTGGTGAAATCTGCTTCTAGCTTTCTTTGTCCTCGTTTAAATGATTTGATAGCTTTAATCTGATCTCGTACTCTTGCAGAATCTTCATACATTAGCTTTGATGAAAAATATTTCATCTGATTGGTTAGTTTTTTCTCTAGTGCCTTAGTCTCACCTTTTAGGAATAAAATCATATCATCAATCATTCCATGATAGTCTGATTCTGATATGGTCTGAATACCCAACCCTTTTTTAATAATTGTTTCATCATTTAACTTGATATAACAATTGCGTATGGGAAATGCTCTATATAAGACATCCAACAACCTGCGCATTGATTTCACATCCGTATAGGGCCCAAAATAACGTGACTTATCATTCTTGATGGTACGTGTAATTTCAATCTGAGGAAATTGCTCATTTGTAATCTTTAAATATGGAAAGGATTTATCATCTTTTAAGCGAATATTATACTTTGGTTTAAACTTTTTAATGAGGGTTGCTTCAGTGATAAATGCATCGGCTTCATCTTCACATATAATCCATTCAATATTAACAATTCTATTAATTAAGGATTGGTCTTTTGGCGTACGATACGCTTTTTTTTGAAAGTAAGATTTAACGCGCTTCTTAAGGTGTTTTGCCTTCCCAATATAAATAATTTTATCTGCTTTATCTTTGAATTGATAAATACCAGGTAATGCAGGTAAACCGGCAATTTTAGACTGTAAGCCTATGTTATGATCTCCAGAATGTCTTGGTAAATAAGACTAATACAGCAAAAATTTCTAACCTTCCCAACAACATACAAAACATCATAATATATTTTCCTAATGCTGGCATTGCTAGATAACTATTCATAGCACCATATGCTCCCCAAGATGGGCCAATATTACCCATTCCAGAAGCAGCAGCGCCTAATGAAGATTGCAAGTCAATTCCCATCAAAACAAATGCAAACGATGCAATCCAGAAAAATGTCATATAAAACAAAAAGAATGCAATTGTTTTTCTGATTACTTCATCTGGAATCACCTTCTGACCTATACGAATAGGAATAATTGCTTTTGAGTGTAATGCTCTCTTTAATTCCATTCTTGCATATTTAAAAACAGCAACAAGTCTGATGAGTTTCATACCGCCACTAGTGGATCCTCCCATGGCACCAAAAAACATTAAACCAAACAACATAAACTGCTTAATAAAAGGATTCCAAGCACTATAATCTGTTGCCGTATATCCTGTTGTAGTTAAAATAGCGACTACCTGAAAAGCAGTATCTAAAGTATTTGACCCATTGTTATACAAATAACTCGCAAACAATATTGATGCGGATGCAAGGACAACAATTCCGATATAATACAGAAATTCTCTATCTCTTGTATATGCTTTTGGTCCAAATCTTGCTGCTCTAAAGTGTAGTGCAAAATTTGTTCCACCAATAATCATAAATAATAAAATGACTGATTTAACATAAGCTGACTGACTATTAAGACTATCATTAAATGTTGAAAATCCACCTGTTGGCATAGTAGTTAATGCATGACAAATAGCATCAAAAAAAGGCATTGAGTATGATAATAATGTGAATTCTAAGAATGTGAATCCTATATAAAACTTCAACAATAATCTTGCTGTTTCTTTTATTCTAGGCGTAATTTTTTCTGATGAAGGCCCTGGATATTCTACATTAAACAATTTCTCTCCAGCTACACCCAATAAAGGTAATAGGGCAATTGTAAATACAACGATACCTAATCCACCAATCCACTGGAGAAATGCTCTCCAAAACAAAATACTTTTTGGTAGGCTCTCAACATCTTCTAGTATTGTAGCTCCCGTTGTTGTTACACCAGATACTGCCTCAAATAATGCATTGGTATAACTATCAAAAAACCCTGAATAATAAAAAGGAATTGAACCAAAAACAGATGCCATTATCCAACTTAACACAATCACTAAGAAAACATCTTTATTAGAAAATTTTGTAGCCTTTCTACAGATATACCATATAGGTAAAGATACTCCAAAACTTACTCCTGCTATCTTGAATAAATACATTCTTCCAGCATCTAAAAAATCAATTAATGCAGGAAAAAGCAGAAAAATTGACAAAAAAATTGTCAACATTGATAAAAATCTAAATGTAGGTCTTAAACTCATTATTCTGACTGAAATATCTTATTTACTTCATTCACTTTTGAGTGAATACAGAAAATTAGTACTGTGTCATTAGGTAATACTTGATGTTCTCCATCTGGTATTGTGAGATGTCCATTATGATTAACAAGCGCTACAATGCTGCCGTGAGGTAAGTTTAAATTAGATATTGGAAGACGTGTTGCCTTCGAATCTTTTTCAGCTTCAACTTCTATTGCTTCCATCTTTAAAGTGCTAAACATTTGAATAACATTGTCTTTATGATCAATTCTAATTGCTTTTACTATAGAATTAACACTTACCGTATTTTTACTTACGATTGATCCCATTCCCAAATCTGACATATTTTTTACATAATCTGGATTCGTAACATGAATAATTGACTGTTTAACTTTTAATTGTTTGGCAAGAATACCTGCTAATAAATTGAGTTGCTGATCCTCTGTGACAGCAATAAATGAATCGACTTCATTTATATTTTCTCCTTTTAAAAATTCAATATCTGTTGCGTCAGCATGAATCACAATAGACTCATTTAATTCATTGGCTACGGCAACCGCTTTATCTTTTGCTTTATCAATCAACCTTACTGACATATCTTCCTCTAATTGGCTTGCAATTAAACGACCAATTTTACTTGCACCGGCTATCATAACGCGCTTAGAATTAGAAGAGGAAATACCCAAGGCGCTTAAAAGCATATCTAAATTTTTTGATTTTGTAAAAAAGAACACATAATCATCTGGCTCAAATTTGAATGAAGATGTAGGAATTGTCATTTTTTCATCTCTTACAACAGCGACCACTAAACATTTAAAATCCGTGTTATTCTTGTGAAAATCTTCTACTGTCTTACCAACCAACCTAGAACGATGATTAATCTTCTTTGAGAACAATACTGCTTTTCCATTTTCAAATTCATAGAATTTATCTGCATAAGGATGTTTAACTAGTCGAATAATTTCTTGAGCTACTGCAGCTTCTGGATGAATAACCATATCAATTCCAAATTTTTCAGGAACCATTGAATGACCATTCTTGCTATAATCAAAATCACGAAGGCGAGCTATAATCTTTTTTGCGCCTAGATTATGGCACTGCATAGAAGCAATAAGATTTGTTTCATCTGAGTCGGTAAGCGTAAAGACATAATCAGAATCTGCTATATTAGCTTTTTGTAAGACTTTTTCATCAGAACCATTGCCTTTTATAACAATAACATCTAAATGCTCATTTGCTCTTTGACATTTCTTGTGATTGATATCTACGACAGCAATATCGTAGTCAAGCTCACTAAGAGACTTAGCGACGTGAAAACCAACTTCACCAGCACCGATAATTACAATTCTCATTACTTGATTGGTAATCTATAAAGAATTCGCAGAAAAACAACCCAAATTCGGTTATTTTCTACGTATTATTTTTGCTCCAATATTGGTTAATTTCTCCTCAATTTTATCATATCCTCGATCAATATGATATACTCTACTTATTGTCGTAGAACCTTCTGCGCATAATGCTGCAATGATTAAAGCTGCAGACGCTCTAATATCTGTAGACATAACATCAGCACCAATTAGATTTCTACCACCTTTAATAGTTGCACAATGCTCTTCTAAATGAACATCGCATCCAAGCCTATTTAATTCTAGAATATGAGTAAAGCGATCAAAATAAATATTCTCTGTTATTGTGGAATCTCCAGACGCTAAACTCATTAAAATCATCCATTGTGCCTGCAGGTCAGTTGGAAATCCTGGATATTCATTAGTTTCCATATTACAAGCCTTAATATTTAGTCCATCTGAATTTATAATTATAGAATTCTTATCTATTTTGATGTCAATATCAGCTTTTTCTAACAAATTAATTACGCTTCCCATATGATTGGGTTCTACATTCTTTAGCGTTACTTCTCCTCCAGTTGCAGCAATAGCTATCAAAAAAGTTCCTGCTTCAATACGATCAGGAATTACATCAATGCTATCTACTCCACCTAGATTGTCAACACCTTCAATTTTTAAAGTATTGGTTCCAATTCCTGATATTTTAGCTCCCATCTCATTTAATAATAAACATAATTGTTGAATTTCAGGCTCTGCTGCTGCGTTATGAATCTCTGTTACTCCTTCAGCTAACACTGCAGCCATTAATACATTACCAGTTGCACCAACAGAAATTTTTGGAAATACAATCTTATTTCCAATCATTTTTTCTGATTTTGCAACAACATACCCTGCTTCTAAGCTTATATCTATCCCTAATTGTTTCATGCCTTCAATATGAAAATCGACAGGTCTAGGCCCCCAAGCACAGCCTCCAGGCAATGACACTTTTGCTTCTCCAAACTTTGCAATTAATGGTCCAAGCACATAGAAAGATGCTCTCATTGTTTTTACAAGATCATATGGTGCATATGGAGTATTTAAATTCTTTGGGTTAATAGTAATGCTATTGGAATCAAAAGAAACTTCTCCTCCCATTCCTTCTATTAATTTTCCCATAGTAATTGAGTCAGATAGTTTTGGTACATTGGTAATAGTTAAGGCTCTATCATTTAGAATCGATGCTGCCATTAAAGGCAATACTGCATTTTTTGCTCCACTAACCTGAATTTCTCCATAGAGCTTATTTTTTCCTTCTATCTCAAAATAATCCATCACTATTTATCTATTACGCAAAAAGCAACTGCATAGTTTCCATCGTGAGATATAGAGATATTAATATCTTGACTGGATTTACTTATAACATAAGGCTTTCCACTGCTACCATTTAGAACTTCTATCGATTTGAAAGAGTAGTTATCAGTAGTTTTATCATATGATGATAATGCTTTCTTAATTGCTTCTTTTGCTGCAAATCTTCCAGAAAAATATTGAGATTTATTAGTCTTTTCTTTTGATTCTGCTATTTCTTTATCAGAAAATATTTTATCTAAAAATCTGGCTTGTCTTCTAGAATTCAAAATGGAATCAATACGATTAATTGCAACGATATCTACGCCGACATTAAGCATGATTAATCTCATCTATAATATTAACTACCTCATATATGTCTTCGATATCCCAATTTGCACCAGACTTTTCTACGCCAAAAGCATCTCCATATTTTGCAAAAATTGTTTTTATACCTACGCTACTTGCTCCTACCATATCTCTCTCAGGCCAGTCTCCAACCATTAATACTTCATCTTTTGATAAATTTAGTCTCCCAAGAGCTAATTCAAATGGAGCAGGCGAAGGTTTTCTCTCGCCTGAATCATCAAAAGTAATAACAGTTTCAAAAAAGTGGTGAAGACCTAGATAATAAATTCTCATCCAAGCTTCACGACTAGGCGCATCTGAAACAATAGCTAATTTGATATCATTCTCTAATAAGTGATTTAATGTTCTCTGAACATTGGGATAAGCTTTTAGGTTGGCTTCTTTTGCTCTTCTATAAGCAACAATTCCAGCTGCCAAATATTTATTGTCTGTATATCCAAGTTTATTTTTTAAGAATTTATCGAAAACAAGTTGATTTTCCCATCCGTCGGCTTCATATATATCCATTATTTCTTTATATGACGTATCAACATCTATATCTAAGCCAGCTTCTTTCATAGAAGAAATAGCGCTCATGACCGCTTCCTTTTTCATTGTCATAAAATCAAGAAGCGTGTTATCTAGATCAAAAATAACTGCCTTAATCATCCCTCATACTTCTCAGGATTTCTAACGCGGTCAATTTCATACTCAGCCATTTTTCTCCAATTTCTATCATTTCTTGCTTTTTCAAAATGATTGATGGATGTATTCTTATTGCCTTTACCCCCACAATATTCAGCTATACCAAGCTCAAACCAACCACCACCAAAATTCTTTTTTAAATCGATTGCTTCTAATGCAGCTGCTTTAGCAGCTTCACAGTCATTTAACTTATTATGAGCTTCAGCTAAATGAAACCAAGATAGATATTCTTTAGGTTGCAAATCTACAGCCTTAGTTAAAGACTCTGCAGATCTACCATAATCTTCTAATTTAGCATATGTAATACCCATCGCATGGTATGCTGCACCATACTTCGGCTTAATATCTATTGCTGTCTTAAAGCTCAAAATTGCATCTTCATATTTCTCTAAATCAATGAAAATTTCACCTAAACTTTTATGTGCCTTATAATATTTCTTATTAAGCCTTACAGTTTCTTCAAAAGATTCTTTAGCACTATCTATATCTCCATTTTCCTTATAAGCTAAACCTAAATTATACCAACCTTTATCAAACGTCTTTTTAATGCGTAAAGCACTTTGATAATTTTCAATTGCAAGAGATAGGTTACCCATTTTCTTTTGGAGAACTCCCATTTGAAAGTATGCTTGATATAGTCGACTATTAATGCCTAATACTTGCTTATATTTTGATAAAGCAGACTCAAGGTTTCCATTCTTATAATCCTTGTTTGCACTATTATATAACTTCTTTGCAACGTTAGATATAGATGTCTTAGATTTTTTATAATTTGGATCAATAGCAAGTGATTGCTTATAGTATTTTACAGCTGAAGTAAAATCTTTTTTTCCTTCATAAGCTTTTCCTGTTCCATAATATGCTTCAACAGAATTTGGCACGCTAGCGATCACTTCAGTAAATCCAGCAATAGCATCATCAAACCTACCATCTTGTACTGCTCGATTAGAATTGATCATTTTATTTCTCAATCCATTTAATCGATCAAATTCTTTTCTAAAGCTATCATTTGTTTTATCTAAATCAATCGCTGCCTTAATTTTTTCTCCAGCAAGCTCTAAATTTCCTGATGACAATGCTTTCTGAGATTCTTCATAAAGAGAAACAGCTGATTGAGCAAAAATAGTTGTTGAGAACAATAAGATAAAAATAATATTTTTCATTATACCGCCTTTAAAGTATTCATTTTTTAATTATCACGTAATCTATAAATCTTTTAAAAAAATACTAACTGTTATTTTTTAGTGCCGAAGGCGGGACTTGAACCCACACAGAGTTTCCTCCACTAGCCCCTCAAGCTAGCGTGTCTACCAATTCCACCACTTCGGCTAATTATTCTTCTTTGCT
>JAYZIW010000055.1:0-8559 GCA_036165075.1 Fidelibacterota bacterium
AGAAGATTAAAAGAGAATCCTAAAATGGCGGGATATATTATTAAAAATATTTTTAGTAAGATTTTTGGTCAATAATTATCTTTTTTTCTATACCAAAAAAGTAAAATAATACCTGCTAAATTTGGAAACCATACCTCGGGACTTGACCAAGAAATTCCACTAATCGAATAATCAGAAATAGGCCAAAATAATTTCACTGGAAAAAAATCTTTAGTATGAAATGGAAAATCTAACAGTATATGAAAAGGCCAGGCTAGCATTGGCCATACAAAATCTTTATTAATAAAATAAACAATAGCAATGCAGCTAAAAGCTACGATAAAGCTATGCGACAGATTGTCCATAAAAAATAACCAATCAGGGTATGGTGCTAACTGAGAAAGACTTTCCATTGATGGTATTCCACTATAACTGAGTGTTCCATTAAAAAATTTAATGACGAATAAGACCCCAAAAGAAACTAAATCTGGCATTACTCCAAAAAAGACTGCTAAACATTTTTGGCCTCTATATCCAAATAGCCCTCCACCCCAAAATGCATGACTAAGTGTATCCATTGAAAACTATTTTGCTAAAGAACCCATTGGGTCCCAAGGCTTTAGAGGAATAGCTTTTTCATTTTTATAAAGATTATATAAATCTTCTGGTAGGTAATCTTTATGTACAACAACTTCATAGTTGTATTCGTCAAACCATTCATCTGACATAATATGATAACCTTTTTCTCCAACCTTATCGCCCCAGCTATTTTCTACTCGCCATTTGATAGGTTTATCATTGGCATCTAGATCTACTCCAGTAAAAAGCATTGCATGAGTCATTTGACTTTCTCCATACTGTAAACGATCAGCTTTATCCATAGAAAATTCTGACTGATAAAAAGAATTAAAGTCAAATAAATCTATATCCATGACTCCTATTTTTCTATCAAAATGCTTTCCAACATCACAACCAAACCATACTGGATGATTATCTTTAATAGAGCTAGCTGATGCAGTTTTCATTTCTTCGCTTGTGACATTAAGATATCTTACTGCGTTTCCTTCTATAACATTTCCAAGTGCTTCAACAGTATAAACTTTTCTATATTCTTTATCTTCCATAGGACAATTTATAAGACACACATATTCATCAAGATTTAATCCAACATGATTATCAAAGAAAGATTTAGGAGTTAAATTTTCAAAACTAATAAACTTTTTCTTTTTATCATGAGTTTGCCAATTAAATGAAGTTGGAGGTGTTCCAATATGCATTGCAAGCATCTTATAAATCTCTTCTAACATATCTGTTTTAATAGACTCTAAATCATCACCTGAAATGCCTTTACTTATATTTTGACGTAAATCTTTAGCATTTTCACGAAGTTTTCGAGCAATCATTCGATTCATTGCAGATGACTGACTTGATGAAAACGATTCTGACATTTCTGACTGTGGAATGACACCATACTTATCAATTAAGCTAACCCACATATCCCACTGTCCGCCATCTTCAATAGGATTTGAAAGAAGATGCATAACTATTCGACTATTCCAATCTTCAGACGCAGAATCTATAATGCATTCTAAAAAATAATTTGCTTTTTCTAGCTTATCCCAAAACATAAAATAGCTTTGAGAAAACTCAAAATTCTTCAAATTATGTTTTCTACCAATATAGAATCTAAATAAGTTTAAGCCAGCAAAACCCCAGCATCTTCCACTAGATTTTTGATTAGTAACTGGCATTTCTCCTTTTACGACATTAGAAAAAGAATGATTTATACTTCTATAATGATCCCAATTCATTATTAAATCGCTTAAATCGGTACGAATCATTGCATTTCTTACTACTTTTACATGACTATCTGATTCATATTTCTTTTGAAACCTATCTATCGTTTTTAGTGAAATTGATTTAGACATATCTCTCCTTTATTAATTTTTTATTTATTTCTAAGAACCTCTTTTTCCCCAAACCATCTTTTTCTTTAATGTATCATAGTAATCATAATCTGGAAAAGTAATAAATTTTAAATGATGTTTTGCTTGAGATATTTCAACTGTTGAATCATTATTAAAATTTTCAATATTCTGACCATCAGAAATTAGTCTCAATTTTTTTTCAGAATCTCCATTAAATCTGAACTCTATATTGACATCGGGTGGCAAAACTAGAGGTCGTGAAGTCAAAGAATGTGGAGCAATTGGGGTCACTACAATAGAAAATACATCGGGCTGTACAATTGGACCACCTGAAGACAAAGAATATGCAGTAGATCCTGTTGGCGTACTAATAATAACTCCATCTGACTTATAGTCACTTACATGTTTTCCATCGATATATAAAGATAGAGAAGTAACTCTGTATGCAGTTTCATTTTGTACAACAAAATCATTTATTGCAAAAAAAGAATTATTGTTGTTAGAAATATTAGCATTTAGAACTAACCTTTCTTGTGCTGAAAATTTCCCATCTTTAATCATATTAAGCTTTTCGACTAAATCTTTTGGAATAATTTGTGCAAGAAATCCTAATCCACCAATATGAACTCCTAAAACAGGAATGGTAGGTTGACTAAATATTCTTACGCCTGATATTAAAGTACCATCGCCACCTAAGCACAATAGGAAATCAACGGAAGGTGGATCTATTGGATCATAGAAATTAGAATAATTGGAAGCACTTTCTAATTGCTTCAAACTATTGGGCAAAAATAATGTCATATCATTATTTTCTGCCCATAGTATAACTTCATGGACTAGACCTGAAACTTCTTTTTTTTCAGGATTTGCCCAAATAGCAAAACTTTTTGGTTTCATTTTACTTATTTATTTTTTTTCTTATGTCTGTCTGCACGTAAACGTTTTTTACGTTTATGTGTATTCATTTTTCTTTTTTTTCTTTTTTTACCACAAGGCATGAATTGCTCCTATTTAATAATCAATTAATTTATCATTTACAGTCGTCTTCATCAATTTGGAAGGCTTAAATACAGGGACATACCTTTCTGGCAAATAAACAGGATCTCCTGTTTTTGGATTGCGTGCTTTTTTTGGCAATCTATGCTTTACTGCAAATGTTCCAAACCCTCTTAATTCAATTCTCTCATTCTTGCTTAATGTCATAATAATTTCTTTAAAAGATGTGTTAATAACAGCTTCCACTTCTAATTTTGTTAGCCCTGTTTTCTCTGAAACGCTATCTATAATATCTTGTTTAATCATAATATTCTTTTCTCCATTAAAATTTTACTCTATAAACAAAGTTAACTTCTGACCAGGATAGATTCTGTAAGAATTTTCCTTCATATTATTCCATTCTCTGATCTTGCTTAACTTTATATTATATTTATCCGCTATACCACTTAAAGTATCACCAGATTTGACAATATAAACATTTTTAATTGGAGTATCCTTATCTGGTTTGCTCTTTACAAATAATGATAATTTTTGATTTGGATATATGTTAGAAGAATTCCCCATATTATTCCATTTCCTAATCTCAGCAGCTCTAGTATTATACTTTTCTGCAATATGACCTAATGTATCTCCGCTTTTCACCTTATATATAATCTTTTCTGGATAGTTTGAATAGACTCCACCTTTTACTGGAATTTTTAATCGCTGACCAATAGATAACCTATTAATATTAGTAATATTGTTAATAGTCTGTAAGTCTGCAACAGATACACGATATTTCGAAGCAATAGATATTAGATTTTCTCCTTTTCTTACACGATGCTCTACTTTTTGAACAGCAAATTTCTGCTCATCTGGCAAGGCATTAAACTTCTTATAAAAACTATCTTTCTTGCCATATGGTATATTCAGCTTATATGGTCCATTTGACGGTGTTGCTGGTTGTCTTAGTTCAGGATTAAGACGTTGAATTGTGCTACGTTTTGTACCAGCAGCTTTTGCAAGAACGGTTAAGTCTGCACTTTTTTCAATAATAACTTCATCATATCTTAGTGGATTAGATTTTGGAATCTTGAATCCATATTTTTCGGGATCTCTTAGGATAATTGCAGATGACAGAAAATATGGTATATAGTTTTTTGTATCTTTTGGTAATGAATATAATTGCCAATAATCAGATGTTTCATGGAGCTTTAATGCGCGATTTACTCTTCCTGGCCCTGTATTATATGCAGCTAAAACTAAATACCAATTATCAAACTCTTTATATAAATCCTTAAAATATTTTGCTGCAGCTTCTGTAGATTTTATAGGATCTTGACGCTCATCAACATACCAATTTCTTTCTAAGCCATACTGCTTACCTGTCGAATACATAAATTGCCACAAACCTACAGCTTTAGCTCTAGATACTGCCTTAGGATCAAGACCAGACTCAATCATAGAAACAACAATCAACTCTTCAGGAAGATCTTTCTCTTCTAAGATAGGCATCATTAAATCTCTATATTGTACATATCTTTTTAACCAAATATTGAATCCCTTACGACCTTTACCTTGAAAATATCGAATATAACTTTCAACCTGTGAATTAATTACAAGAGGAATATGACCTTCACGATCATCGATGATAGTAAATTTTGTTGTTCCCATTTCTACCGATTCATTCTCATCTGTTATAGATGCAATATCTCTACGAATCAGGTCTGCAGTTAAAAATTGAGTGGAACTACCTATTGTATTTAGTCTTGTAGTATAAATTTGAATAAAATCTGATTGAAATTTTTCAAATTCTATTTTATCTAATTCTTCTCTGACTCCTAACTGTTCAACATCTGAAAGAAGATCAAAAATTCTTTTAATATTATATACCACTTCTACGGTATCTTCATTCACATCAGCAATTACAGCATCTGATAAAAATTGTTTTGCTTCATCAAGAATAGATGAAATTCGATTACCATTTCCTAGAAATGCAGCATCACTAGTATTCATAAATGGTTTTTTTGGTTTTGGGCTAACCGTCTCTTGCGCTGAAACAAACCCAAGCAATAATGTTAAAAATATATATGATTTAATTAATCTCATAGGGATGGGAAATTATTTGTAAAGTAAGTTAGAATCAAGTTACTGTTTTTTTATTTTATCGATATAGTTAGTAGAGCTATACCCATTGTGGAACTGTAATAGCTTTACTTGTCCGCCAGAATGAATAACTTCGCTTGAACCTACAACGGTCTCTATTGTATAATCTCCACCTTTAACTAAGATATCTGGCATAATTATTTTAATTAATTCCAATGGAGTTTGTTCCTCAAAACTAACAACATAATCTACATACCTTAGTTCTGATAGTATTAAGGCTCTATCAGATAAGGAATTAATTGGTCTTGACGGTCCTTTTAATTCTTTTACTGATTTATCTGAATTAATGCCAATCACTAATATATCCCCCAAAGACTTTGCTTCTGATAAATATCTAATGTGCCCTACATGTAGAATATCAAAACAGCCATTTGTAAATACAATTTTTTTACTATCTTTCTTGTGATCATTGATAGCGTTTATAACATTGTCTATTTGATATTTACTATTGTCCATTTCTTAATTTAATAATTTGATCTTTAATACCCATTGTAATCTTATTACGATCTTCGTAGGAACTATTTTTTGTATTAATAGGACTACCAAAAATAATGGTTATAATATTTGGATTATTTGAAAATAACGATCTATTCCACCAGCTATATGAGCCGGTAATAGCAACAGGAATAATGGGCATCCCCGTATCAATTCCAAAGACTGCAGCTCCTTTCTTGAAGTCTTGTAGATTTCCATCTTTTGATCGTGTTCCCTCTGGAAAGATAGCAACTGAACGAGGATATTTTTTCATATCTAACCTTAAATCTTCTAATGACTGAACAGCTTCTTTATTATTCCTACGATCAACTAAGACAAATCCTGCTGTTTTAATAATAGTATTAAATATCGGAATTCTATCTAGCTCTTTCTTCGCAACAAAAACTAAGTATTGATTTACTGCTACTAATAAAAGTGGAATATCAATTAACGAAGAATGATTAGGTGCAAAGACATATTGTTCTTTGCTGTTCAAATTTTCTTTTCCAAGAACTTTAAGTTCAATACCAAAGAGCCTTGCTAATGTCTTACCCCATTGAATGCCATAGTATTTGAAATTGCTTTTCTTTTTTGAAAGTAATATTGAAAACATTGACAGCAGACCATAAAAAAAGGTCCATATAAGGAGGTTTAGATAAACCCAAATCTTCTTCAATTATTTAATCTCCGCTATACCCATATAAGGTTGCAGAGCTACAGGAATATTTACAGAACCATCTTTATTTTGATGGGTCTCTAAAAGAGCAGCAAAAATTCTTGGAGTTGCAAGACCTGATCCATTTAATGTATGTAAATAATCTACTTGCCCATCTTTATTTCTAAATCTAATATTACCTCTCCTAGATTGAAAATCTTCAAAGTTGCTACATGAAGATACTTCTAACCATTTTTCTTCACCTGGCGCCCACACCTCTAAATCATAACACTTTGCCGCAGCAAAACTTAGGTCTCCACTACATAATTCTATAATTCTATAGTCTAATTCTAGTAAATCTAATATTTTTGTAGCCTGCTCAGTAAGAGATTCTAATTCATTATATGAAGAATCTGGATGTACAAATTTTACTAATTCAACTTTATTAAATTGATGTACTCTTAAAAGACCTCTAGTATCTTTACCATAAGAACCAGCTTCTCGCCTAAAGCAGGCAGAATAAGCTAAATAATACTTTGGTAAATCAGATAATTCTAGAATCTCGTCTTGATGAATATTAGTTAATGATACTTCTGCAGTGGGTATCAAGTATAACTCATCTTTTTCAATATGATACATATCTTCATGAAACTTGGGTAATTGACCTGTTGTAGTAGCAGAATCTGGTCTTACTAAAAATGGAGTAAAAAATTCTGTATAGTTATAGTTTTTTAAATGAAAATCAATCATAAAATTGATTAATGCTCTCTCAAGCAATGCTCCATTTCCCTTATAAAGAGGAAATCCTGCACCAGACATTTTTGCTCCTCTTTCGAAATCAATTAAATCAAGGTCTTGCGCAATATCAACATGATTCTTTGGCTTAAAATCAATCTTCTTTTTTGAAGGACAATCTTTAGTTACCACATTTTCTTTATCTGATTCTCCTATAGGAACTGAACTATGAGGAGCATTTGGAATTTCCAATAACATATTATTTAGAATAGTAGATTTATCTCGATGCTCACTTTCAAGATCTTTAATTGTTTTTGATAATTCTTTTAATTTTGCAAATACAGAGTCATCCGATTTTCCTTGAGATTTTAAAAGACCAATTTCTTTTGATTGCTTATTTTGCTCTGATTGTAAATCATTTAATCTTTTTGTCAATTCTCTTAAATCAATATCAGCTTTCACAATATTATCTAAGCTGATAGATTTATCTTTATTTTTTATATTTTCCTCAACTGAAGATTGATTTTCTCTTATGTGTTTTATATCAATCATATTATAATTTAATTAATTCTTCTAAGATATTAACATTAATCGTTTCTATAGTGATATTTTCTTTATCTATAATTTTAATATCATATAATCCTGATTCTGCAATTTTTATCTGATTAAAATAATAATCTGATATAGGGTTTAGATAAAGATTCTCCTCTTTTATGTATGTACCATCTTTATAAATATGGGCAATGAATTCTCTTTTCTCTTTATCAGTACGATTTGCAAAACCATATATAAATACAGGCTCATTTACATAATAATTATCATTACCTAGAAAGAACTTATAGTTTAGATCTTTATCTTTAGAAACCCAACGTATTGCTTCTTGGAAATATGTATTATCTCCACTCAATATATATCGATAAAAAGATTCATCATTTATTAATACAGATTTAAAATGGTTTCTAGAAAAAAGTGTTTTCTTTGGTATACTTTGCAATTCATTCTCGCTTGAAAAGCCTAACCCAAATAAAGGAGCTATTTTTATAAATGATTCTAGGTTTTGGCTATTACCTTTAAATGCTACTAGAGAAGTATTTTCTGAATAAATCTTTTTGATAAAAAGATTAAACCATCGATCTGATATAGGAATTGCAGGAAAATTGTCAAATATTACTATATCATATCTTTTAAACCAGAAATCCTCAAAATCATGTTGATGAGTACTAATTGCAGGAAAAAAATGATCAAAATCATTGTCTATTTGACTAATGATAGCTTTAGAATTATAGTTAATAGCTCCACTAATAAGAGCAATATTCAGCTTCTCTGATTTCAAGTTAGTAGTAAAAGAATGCCTGTTGTTAGATATATTTTCTTCTAATTTCAAACTAGAAATCTTTGCATTAAAAGTACTGTCAAAATCGATATTATCTCTAACAAGGAATGATTGGAAATAAGTATGTTTATTGTCATATAATCTTATTTGATCTGATGCAATTAATTTTGAACCATTAGACAAAGTAATCTGTGTTAATCCATTTCCGTTCTGATTATTAATCTCAATATCAATATAGATAGAATTTTTATCAAAACGATTTGGATATACAATGACATTCTTGATTGATATATCTACTTCATTTTCTTGCATCT
>JAYZIW010000056.1:0-10622 GCA_036165075.1 Fidelibacterota bacterium
GTGATGGAACTACCCTTCTCCAATGTCCAGGTTCTTGCTCTTTAATATCCCATCCCATATTTCTAGCTAACTCTTCAGCTTCTTCAAAAGAATACCTTTTTCCTACAAATTTTGTTGGGGTTTGAAAGGATAGATCATCTGCATTAACAATGACCTGAGTAACCATTGTTACTACTTCTTTTTCAATTTTTTCTTCACGTAATGCATTCTGGAAAGTCTGTTGAATCATATATCCCATTGTTCCTTGTGTTCCTGCGACACAAATACCTAGCGGAATAGGAGAAACAACATCTCGTGTTAAATCCATACGTAATAATTCATCTCCTACTTGCGGACCATTGCCATGCGTAAGACATACATTATAATCACGACGAATAAATTCCATAATCTGATTAAAAGAATTACGAGTGTTATTGAATTGCTCAGACATAGTCCCTGCTTCTTTCTTTTGAGAAAGAGCATTTCCTCCGAGTGCAATGATAGCTGTCTTTTTCATATTATAATTTATGCAAAGTCAACGTACTGTGACGTCATTTTTTTCTCATCATCAGAGGCATAATGTAAATGCCAATTCTTTAATCTAGGATACATTTGTGATTTGGCATACGATGGGAAGAAAGTAAATAGCAAGATATAGGTTAAATATCCAGAAGGTAGAGAAATTCCACTATCTAAACATGGATTTAACTCCCAAAATTCTTTTCTTGAATTCACATGGTGATCAGAATGGCGTGTCAAATTGTATGTAAGATAGCTGGTCATTCGGTTATTGGAATTCCATGAATGATGATGTTCTATAGGGGTTCCTTTAGCACGAACAAGGCCATAATGCTCTATAAAATTTGTAAGTTGAAAAATATAATTTGCAACTACCCCTAATGCGAGGTAGGTCACCATCCCTACCCAGTTAAAGAAATATCCTATTAAACAAAACACAATCACCGTGCGTAAATAACCAACAAGAATTCTATTTCTGAATGAGAAGATAGCTTGATTTCTACGTTTGAGTTGTCTTGTTTCAATTCCCCAAGCATGAATATGCTCTTTGATAAAAGCTGTTACAGCAAACTTAATGGGATTATCTCCAGCAGAAGCCGTCACAGGGTCTTCACTAATAACACCAATATTTTTATGATGCCCATAAATGTGTTCAATCGCAAAAGCTGGAAGCCAAGATCCTGCCAAAGCCCAATTGCCTACTTCACAGTCAAATTTCTTACTTTTTCTGTGAACAAGTTCATGTCCAACATTAATCCAGCTCAATGCCATCTGAAGACCAATAATTGGGACATAGAATAAATGATATAATTCAAAACCATTAGATACTTGTGTTAAGAACAGGTAAAGAACAATAAAGAATAAGGGAACATTAATAAAAACCGATAAATCTAATAGAAAAGGAAAGCGATATTTGGGTACGGATAGATCATTTCCAAAAAAGATCTCTCCAATAACGATAAATGCAACAATAGATGAAGCAATAATTAAGCCTTGTACACCATCAACATAGAGTGCAGCACCTAATGCTACAAGAAATATAGGTGACAAATAGAATTTCAAGTATGAGAAAAATGAACTCATAGTGGGCGATGAGAGATTCGAACTCCCGACGTCCTGCGTGTAAAGCAGGCGCTCTGACCAGCTGAGCTAATCGCCCCAAAAGTGAATGAAATTAAATTCTTAGATTAAATAATCCAACAAATTACTTTTTAAGATCTGGGATAGCCACATCAATGACATCCATCACTTCTTTGGCAAAATGGAAAGTAAGATCTTTTTTGATATGTTCTGGGATTTCTTCCAAATCACGTTTATTAGCAAAAGGAAGTACTATTGTTTTGATTCCTGCACGATGAGCAGCTGTGACTTTTTCTTTCACGCCGCCAATTGCAAGCACATTGCCTCGTAAAGTAATCTCTCCTGTCATAGCAAGTTTACTCTTTACTGGTTTATTAGTTAATAAAGATACTAGGGAAGTAAACATCCCTACTCCTGCTGAAGGACCATCTTTCGGAATAGCTCCAGCGGGACAATGAACATGGATATCCATCTTTTCTGCAAAATCTTCTTTTAATCCTAAAATATCTGTGTGGGATTTCACATAGGTAAACGCTGCTGCTGCAGATTCTTTCATAACATCTCCCAATTGACCGGTCAAGGTAAGTATTCCCTTTCCTTTCATCTTGCTTGACTCTACAAATAGAATATCTCCACCTGCGGCAGTCCATGCCATTCCCGTTACTACACCTGGCTTAGTTGTACGTTCTGCTAAGTCAGATTGGAACTTTGGAATCCCTAAATAATCATTAACAATTTTCTTAGATACTGTTACCGTTTTTAATTTTTTGTTTACTACATCTACTGCAATTTTTCGAAGCACATTTGAAATTTCTCTCTCTAAACTTCTTACTCCAGATTCTCGTGTATAAGAGCGGATAACTTCCTTAATTCCAGATTCATTAAACTTCACTTGCTTAGTTGTTAATCCATTTTCCTTAATTTGTTTTGGAATAAGATGTTTTTGCGCAATTTTGACTTTTTCATCGTCAATATATCCTCTAAAATCTAACATTTCCATACGGTCATATAATGCATGAGGAATATTATCAGGATAATTTGCTGTTGAAATAAACATCACTTTACTTAAATCAAAATCAACTTCTAGATAATGATCGCTAAAAGCATGATTCTGTTCTGGATCTAATACTTCAAGCATTGCTGAAGAAGGATCGCCTCTGAAATCAGTACCTAACTTATCAATCTCCTCCAACATAAAAACTGGATTATTTGTTTTAGCTTTCTTTAGTGATTGAATAATTCTTCCAGGTAATGCACCAATATATGTACGTCTATGTCCTCTAATTTCAGCCTCATCTCTTACGCCACCTAATGAGATACGAACAAATTCTCTACCCATTGATTTAGCAATTGATTTTCCTAAAGAAGTTTTACCAACTCCTGGAGGGCCTGTAAAACAAAGAATAGGTCCTCGAACCGTATCATTTTTGGTTACTTTTTTCTTGAGTGATCGGACTGCTAAGTATTCCAGCACACGTTCTTTTACTTTTTCAAGACCATAGTGATCTTCATTAAGTGTTTTCCCTGCTTTTTTAATATTTAAATTATCTTTACTGGATTTACTCCATGGTAAGTCTGTTAACCATTCTAAATATGTTCTGGCAACAGAATATTCAGGGGATTGTGGTGAAATGCGTGATAAACGATCCAATTCTTTGTGTGCTACTTTTGTAGCCTCTTTACTCATACCAACTTCATCAATCTTCTTTGTTAGTTCATCTAATTCTACTGTTTGACTATCTTCTCCAAGCTCTTTCTGAATAGTTTTCATTTGCTCTCTTAGATAGTACTCTCTTTGAGTCTTAGAAATCTCATCTTGAACTTCTGTCTGAATTTCTTCTCCTAGCTTAATACGCTGTATTTCCTTCTGTAATAAATTAATAGCATTCTCAACACGTTTTTTAATATCTAATTCTTCTAGCACTTCTTGCTTTTCTGAATTGGATACTGATAAAAGAGATGTTGCTCTATCTGCTAATCGAGAAGGACGATCAATGTTAGATAACATCCCTGCATGCTCTTCATTTAGATTTGGAGAAATCTTAATTAGTTCAGTAAATGAATTTTTTAAACTTTTAGCTAACGCTTCAACTTGTACATCTGGACTAGTAATAGATTCTGGAATTCTTTCCACATCAGCAATAAAATAAGGTCCATCTTTTTGGTATTTTAAAATTTTGACTCTATCTACACCTTGCACAATAGCAGATTTGCTATTATCTGGCATATCGAATGTTTTTAACACTAATGCTAGTGTACCATAAGAATATAAATCTTCTTCTTTTGGATCTTCTACTGATCCATCTTGTTGTGCAACAACTACTAGATATTTATTATCTGGATCTAGGTCTTCAATCAATTGCAATGATTTCTTTCTTCCTACATAAATAGGAATAACCTGCTGAGGGAATAACACCGTATTCTTTAACGGCATTACTGGATATTGTTTTTCTATTTTTTCCATATTTGTTCCTACCAGTATTGATGCAAAAACTGTGCCTTATGTTAAATATAGCCTAAAACTATAAAAATTCATCAAAAATATGCCAAAATGGCAATAAAGTCTGCTAATTTAGTTCAATTGAGTATAAAAACTCATCAAAAGAGGCAGAGTTTTCTTTTATTAACTCATCATTTCCGACTGCTTTAATAAAATATAAGCTGTTAGGAAATTCTACTACACCTCCTAAGAGGCCATAATTTGGTTTAACCTCAACTGGTAATGTATTGTTCCCCATTCTAGGAACCTCATATGTCCCATATATCTCAATTGATGTAACATATTTGCTGTCCAAACTATCTCTTTTCACTACAATATTTTCCCTATCAAATGAATCATCTTTTTTGAATTGACCAATCCAACGATTTAGATTTTGATCTGCTGTTCCTTGAATATTATTAAATACTACTACAGAAAAATCTTCATTGGTGTCTAAGCTTACTTCTAATAAACGAAATTGCTTGTCTGAACTAGATGCGTTCCAACCATTTGGTAATTTATAAGAAATATTTTTTACCACATCTTTTCCTATAATTTCATTTGTACCATTAACAGCGATGTGTGATATAAAAAAACAGGTTCCAATAATCACGGTATATAATCTACTCCTATTCATTGTTATTAAAGATTGTACGCGCTTGCTCATCTGCATGGTAAGAACTACGCACTAATGGTCCAGACTCCACTATTTTAAATCCAATAGATTCTCCAAAAACTTTATATTCATCAAATTTTTCTTTCGAAACATACTGCTCTACTTTTAAATGCTTTTTTGTCGGTTGTAAATATTGTCCAATGGTAAAAATTTGTACACCTAGTGCAACAATCTGTTCCATTGTATCTTTTACTTCTCTTTCAGTCTCTCCTAGTCCAACCATAATACCAGTTTTGGTACGTAATCCATAAGCTATTGATTCTTTTAATACATCTAATGAACGCTGCCAATTTGCTTGCGCTCTTACTCCCTTGCTAATTCTTTCTACGCATTCAACATTATGGCTAAATATATCTGGCTGTGATTCAAACACGGTGTTTAATGCATTCATGTCTCCTTTAAAATCAGGAGTGAGTACTTCTATTGTACATTCTGGATTTAATTTGCGTGTAGCATTAATAGTTTGTGCCCATATCGTCGAACCATAATCTCCTTTTAAATCATCACGATCTACAGATGTAATAACCACATGGCGTAGTTTCATTTTCTGAACTGCTTGTGCTACACGATAGGGTTCAAGAGGGTCATTCCAAGTAGGTTTTCCTGTCTTTATAGAGCAAAATCCACATCCTCTAGTACATGTATCACCTAATATCATTAGAGTAGCTGTTTTACGATTCCAACATTCATAGATATTTGGACATCTCGCTTCAGCGCAAACAGTATTAAGATAACTTTCTTGCACCATTCTTTTGACTGACTTGTAATTTTCATCAGTATTAATATTAATCTTTGGTTTATGTATGCCTGATTGAATCATTGTATGTTGAATAATCGGTTAAAATGCAATATAATCGATTGTTTAATATCATCTATAAACAATTCTGTTCCAAGTTCTTTCTCCATTGATGTCATTAAAACATCATCAATTCCACAAGAAATGATATTAGAAAAATAATTCATATCTGTGTTTACATTGAGAGAAAATCCATGAGTAGTTACTCCATGAGACACGCGAATCCCAATACTTCCTATCTTCCTATCATCGATCCAAACACCAGGTTTACCTTTTTTTGTATGTGCATCTATATTATAGTCATGAAGAACAGCAATTAATAAAGACTCGATATGATTAACATAGGATTTCACGCCTAACCCTATTCTCTTTAGATTTATTATAGGATATCCTACTAATTGTCCAGGACCATGATAGGTAACATCTCCTCCACGATCTGTTTGAATAATTTCACAGTCATTGTTGAGAATATTATCACGATTAGCATTCTTGCCAAGAGTATAAATATGATTATGCTCTAACAATATTAAAGTGTCTTTTCCTGTTTTTTTAATGAGTTTTTCTCTCGTGAACTCTTGCTTAGATAAGGCTATGTTATAATTACATACTCCTAAATCTTTAACAGATATATCCATTTATTTTAGCTGCAATAATGTTTCAAAGATTGCTTCAGAAAAAGTAGGATGTGGATGGACAGAATTAAATATATTTTCGATAGTCAAATTATTTGTTTTGATAATGCTAAGCTCTGAAATCATTTCTGTTGCGTTAGATCCAACAATATGAGCGCCCAAGATATCACCTTTTGTGCCAACTAGTATTTTTATAAAACCATCTGTAGATCCAACAGCAACTGCTTTCCCATTGGATATAAAAAATGATTTAGCAACTTTAAACTCTATATTGCTATCTACTAGTGTTTGCTCTGTAGCACCAATCGATGCCACTTCGGGTTTTGAATAAGTACAAGCAGGAATACTGTTATAGTCAATCTGCTTTGGATTTAATCCACAAAGATATTCAGCAACATAGAGACCTTCTGCTGCAGAAACATGAGCAAGCCATGGAGCACCAATGACATCTCCCACTGCATAAATATTATCAATATTTGTTTTTCCATGTTCATTTACTGCAATATGATTATTGTCAGAAAATTCTAATCCTAAGCCTTTTAATCCCATTCCTGTTGAATTGCCTTCTACTCCAATGGAAATCAACACCTTCTCATCATCAATATTGTCTGCTAATGTGCCTGTTAAAACATTAATTTTTTTCTTTTTGAATACTTTCTCAACCCATTGTGAAACTTCTTTATCTTCGTGTGGCAAAATAGCATCCTCTGCCTCAATCAATGTCACATTCGTTCCAAAACTATTAAAGAAATATGCAAACTCTACTCCAATTGCACCTGCACCAATAATTGTCATTGATTTAGGAATTGATTTCATCTGAAAAATATCTTTTGCATAAACAACTTCACTCTCATTTACATTTAGGTTAGAAAGCGTCTTTGGTTTAGATCCGGTTGCAATAATAAATGTTTCTGCAGTGATAGTAGTATCATTTACCGTTATTGTATTTTTATCAATAAATGTTCCAAATCCTGCATGAAAATCAATATTATGTTTCTTTACCTGGTGATGGAGTCCTTTTGATAAACGCTGTCTCGCTTGAACACTTTTACTTACAATAGATTCAAAATCTACAGCAACATCTTTAACAGATATTCCATATGATTCCGATGCATTAATTAGATCCATTACTTCTGCATTCTTTAATAATGATTTTGTTGGAATACATCCCCAATTCAAACATACTCCTCCAAGATTATTATCATCAACAATTGCTACCTTCTTTCCTAGTTCAGCAGCACGAAATGCGGCATTGTATCCTCCCGGACCTCCACCTAGAATAATTAAGTCATAATTGTTCAATATTTTCCTCTTAGTCTTATACGTTATTTGTTTGTATTAAATTTAAGAATTCATTTCTTGTAGTATCTTTTTCTCGGAATGATCCTAACATCGCACTTGTAGTTGCAATACTATTTTGTTTTTGCACTCCGCGCATTAACATACAAAAATGTTTTCCTTCCATAACGACCGCTACGCCTTTTGGTTGTAAAATATCTTGAAGGGTATTTGCAATCTGATTCGTAAGACGCTCTTGAACTTGTAATCTCTTAGAATAGTGATCAATAATTCTCGGAATCTTTGATAAGCCAATAATTTTACCATCTGGGATATAGGCAACATGTGCTTTGCCATGAAATGGGATAAGATGATGCTCACACAGACTATAGAATTCTATATTTTTTACAATAACCATATCTTTTGCAGATTCTTCAAAAATTGCATTATTGATTAATGTATCAAGATCTTCATCATAACCCTTTGATAGAAATTCCCAAGATTTTGCTACTCTTTGTGGAGTTTTTAGTAGTCCTTCTCTATTTGGATCTTCTCCAATAGACTCTAAGAGTGATTTTGTAATTTCCTCTAAATGTTTTTTATCTTTATCGTTCATTAATTTTCCTCTAAATAGCTTGTAGGTTGAATCTTATCTCTTAATGCCCACAATGTAAAATAAATAATTGGCGTATCAACTAATGCAACTAGCACTTTAAATAACCATCCCATCATCCATAGTCCGTAAAAACGCTCCCAATCAATTACTCCAGCTGAACAAAGAATAATTAGGATAACGGACGTATCTACCAACTGAGAAAACATAGTAGATGCATTATTTCTAAGCCATAAGTACTTCCCTTTAGTAAGACGCTTCCAAAAATGAAATATCCTAACGTCTATTAATTGTGCAGTTAGGTATGCAACCATTGAAGCAAAAAATGCTGGACCTGTTAGTCCAAATACTCTTGTAAATGTATCACTATCGATCGGTGACCATTCTGCCGCAGTCGCATTCATCGAAACTATCACTAAGAGTGTTGTAAAAATACTTGCAAAAAATCCAGATATAACCACTTGGTTTGCTCTTTTTTGTCCATAGAGCTCGGAAATTAAATCAGTTACCAAGAATGTTACGGGATATGCAATAATCCCTACAGAAAGTTCGAATGTCATTCCAAGAAAGTTCCAAGTAAAGAACTTTTGGAAAATAAGATTGCATGCTACAAGTGAAGCAATAAATATTCCTGTTAAAATTAAATAGAATCTTTCTTGAAACTCATTCACTGCTGTCTCCATAGTAATCTGTATAGATTGTCGGCGTTTCTATCAAACGTATACGATGTAAAGAACACCCTTTTAAATGCTTGGTGATTACTTCCCAAATAAAAACTACTAGATTTTCTGTTGAAGGTTGTTTTCCTTCAAACCAAGGAATATCCTTTTCAAACTGAGAGTGATCTAACAATGAGATCACATGATCTTTCACAATCGACTTTAGATGACCAAGATCAACCAAGAATCCTGTATCTGGGTCTACATCTCCTGTAACTGTCACATGAAGTTTATAATTATGCCCATGTACTTTTACATCTTTTCCAAATACTTCTAAATTCTTCTCATCAGACCATTTACTATTTCCATATTGATGGGCTGCAGCAAAAGTAAAAACTTTTGTGAGGTATATGTTATTATTTTTTGCCATTTGAATAGATAATTTATCTAAATAAAGATTTTCTTCCAACTACTGAAGTGATTGGACATATATTTGGATTAAAATTTTTAGCTGGACAGTACTCTCTTCCATAAAATATGATTTGAAGATGGAGCTTACTCCATTTTTCCTTTGGAAATAAGCGTTTAGCATCTCTTTCTGTTTGTTGCACGCTCTTTCCAGAGGATAATCCCCATCTATACATTAAACGATGAACATGTGTATCTACTGCAAATGCAGGCACCCCAAATGCTTGAGACATCACAACAGAAGCTGTTTTATGTCCTACTCCAGGGAAAGATTCTAAATCTGCAAAATTATTTGGGACTTTTCCATTATGCTTATCAATAAGAATTTTTGATAAACCTAATATTGCTTTTGATTTTGCTGGACCCAATCCACATGGTTTAATAATCTTATAAATTGTTTCATAGTCTAATGTTATCATCTTCTTTGGAGTATCTGCTTTTGCAAAAAGAATCGGTGTGACTTTATTTACAGACTTATCAGTAGTGTTTGCTGATAACAACACTGCAATAAGAAGCGTATAATGATTTGAATGAGTTAATGGTGGCGAAACTTCGGGATAAATTTCATCAAGCTTATTAATAATGAAATTAATTTTATCTTTTTTAAGCATAAATGCTTATAACTGATTCAAGGCTTCAAAGGTCAAAGATTTTGGTCGTGTTAATGGTAATCCCATTGCACGAGCTAAGACTAATTGAGATATAATTCCTAATGATCGAGACATACTAAATAATACAGTATAAAATTGAAATTCTTTTAATCCATAATGGTGAAGCAATGATCCAGAAGCCGCATCAACATTTGGCCATGGATTCTTAGCCTTCCCATGTTCTTTTAATATATCGGGAATAATATTAAATAGCTTCGTTACGACATCAAATACTTGGCTATCATTAATATTATCTTTACCAAAATTCATAAATGCTGTAAATCTTGGATCAGGGCATCTTAATACCGCATGACCATATCCAGGAATTACCTTTCCTGAATTTAATCTACCCCAAGCAAAAGCTTTTAATTCTTCATCACTTGGTACGCCTTTAAAATGATCTATAATATCTAATACAAATTTTAAATTATTTTGATTTGCTAATCCATGTAATGGCCCAGCTAATCCATTCAGACCTGCAGATAAAGAATAATAAGGGTCAGATAAGGCTGAATTAACAGTTAAAGAACTAAATGTACTTACATTCCCGCCTTCATGGTCACAATGCAACATTAAATATAATTGCATCATCTTTAGCATCTCTTCTGAATGGTCAAAACCCATCATTTGTAAAAAACTTTCAGACCAATCTTGAGAACCTGCATGCTCTAATCTGTCTCCTTTATCAAATCGTAATCGATAAATTGCTGCTGCAATAGCAGGAAGTTTTGCAATAATATTTACACCATCTTCAAGAGTAGTTTCCCAATAATCGCTTTTTGAAACTACTAAA
>JAYZIW010000057.1:0-4629 GCA_036165075.1 Fidelibacterota bacterium
AATGGAAAATATAAATTGAAAGATTCTAAAATGATTAAACTTCATGCTGAGGTGACGAAATTATGTTCAGAGTTAGAATCTTGGACTATATCTCATGTTCCAAGAGAACAAAATGTAGAAGCTGATCATTTGAGTAAGTTAGGATTAACAAAATAAATATAATCAATAGGGAGAATATTTTATAAATTGCATTTATGAAATTCTTAGAAAAAATAAAGAGTGGTTTTGATTGGGTTAGTGGAGACATTGCTATCGACTTAGGAACTGCAAATACACTTATATGGCTTGCAGGAAGAGGGATTATAATCAATGAACCATCAATTATTGCAAAATCGACGAAAACAGATGAGGTTTTAGCAGTTGGAAACGAAGCAAAAGAAATGCTAGGAAAGACACATCAAGGCATAGAAACAATACGACCGTTAAGAGACGGTGTAATAGCAGACTATAATGCTGTAGACTCTATGTTGCAGGGCTTTATTAGGAAAGTAAATTTAAATCGTCTTACGAGGCCAAAGATGGTAATATGTGTACCATCTGGCGTTACTGAAGTAGAAAGAAGAGCTGTTAAAGATTCAGGTGAAAAACAAGCTGCTAGAGAAGTATTTCTAGTGGATGAACCTGTTGCAGCTGCAATCGGTATTGGTCTTGATATTAGCAAACCTGTAGGTAATATTATTGTTGATATCGGTGGAGGTACTACAGAAGTTGCAGTTATTTCTTTAAATGGTGTAGTGACAAAGAAAGCAATCAGAGTTGCTGGAGATGAGATGGATGAATCTATTATACAGTGGTTTAGAAACGAGCATAAGCTTGAAATTGGAGAACAAACTGCAGAAGAAATTAAAATATCTGTTGGTTCTGCAATGAGAGTTCGTTCAAAAAACATTCTAGTAAAAGGTAGAGATTTAGTGTCAGGTATTCCCAAAACTATAGAAGTTCGATCTGATGAGATTAGACAAGCTTTAAAAGATCCTGTAACCAGAATTGTAGAAGTCATAAAACAAGCATTAGAAGATACTCCACCTCAATTATCCGCAGACATTGTAGAAAGAGGTATTATTCTAGCTGGTGGAGGTTCAATGTTAACGGGGCTTGATCAAGTTTTAAGAGAAAAGACTGGGGTTCCTGTTAATGTAGCTGATGAACCGCACTTAAGTATCGTAAAAGGCTGTGGTATGATCATCGAAAACCTTGAAAAATACAAACATGTCCTCTGGTAATAATGATTGGCGCCAGATTATTTAATGATAAAAACCTGCCTTTATTTACTCTATTAATCTGTATTTTTTTATCACTTGCTCTAATCTTTTCAGATTCAAACGAAAAAGTACAATCCTTTAGAATTTCTATAACAAAAAACTTTTCTTTTTTGTATGAGCCATTTAACTGGATTGATAATCAATCTTTTTTATTAAAAAAAGTTGAAGTTCTTTCTTCAGAAAACTTAAAATTAAATCTTGAAAATGAGCTTTTACTCTCAAATAAAGTAGAAAATGATTATTTACGGGAATTTCTGAACTTTCAAGATAGAGAGACATATAAATTTGTTGGATCAGATGTGATTTCAAGAGGGAATACTTCTAATTTAAATACTATTCTAATTAATAGAGGGCTTGAGAGTGGAATCAAAAAGAATAGTCCAGTTTTATCGTCAAGAGGCGTTGTTGGAAAGGTCATCGCTTCTTCTGAAAATGCTTCTTCTGTGCAGCTTATTAGTGATGGGAATTTTAGACTAAGTGTAAGGATAATGCCATCTGAATCAGAAGGAATTTTGCGTTGGAAGAGCAATACAATTTGTGAAATATTCGAGGTAAAGAAAACATCTGATATTAATATTGGAGATTCAGTGGTGACATCGAACTTGAGCACTTATTTCCCTCCTAATCTTCCGATTGGCAAAGTGATAAGCATACATGATAAATCAGATAGCTTTAATAAGGTTGTCCGATTAGAACTTCATTCTGAATTATCTAAATTAAATCAATTATTTGTTATAATTGAAGGAGATAACCAATGATGTTATTTTTTCAATATTTTTTCATATCAGTTGTATTGCAATTATTTTTTTCTGAATTGTTTACTGTTAATGGTTTTCAACCAAATATTATATTACTCTTTGTTATTTTATCACAAATGCCCGAATCAAATACATCTAAAGCGGTATTAGTAGGGTTTGGCATAGGCTTATTTTGTGATTTAGTTTTGTTTACCGGTTCATACATTGGTCTTTCAAGTTTAGTATTTTCTATTTGTGCATTTATGTCGTCTAGAATTCGTTATAATTTTGTATTTCGAAATTTTGATTCATATTGGATTCTTACTTTGCTCGTTGGTATAGCTATTTACTGTCTATTTAGATATGATTTTCTCTTTTTTAGCGATTTCTTTCTTTTCTTAAAAAATTTTTTATTGATATCATTGTATTCTTTGTTTGTTTCTTATATCCTTGTGAAGGTTTTATCATTGAAGAAGGTTGTATTGAATGCTTAAGATTGATAACAAAGCTGATATATATAACTATAGAGTGCTTTTTTTTATTTTATGCTCTTTGATGACAGTTTTAATAGGTAGGTATTACTATTTGCAAGTTGTCGAATATGATAGACATTTTTCTAAATCTCAGATAAATCGTGTTAAAGCAGTTACAACCTACGCATCAAGAGGATTGATTTTTGATCGTAACGGAGAACTGCTCGTTGATAATTATCCAACATATGTTCTGACAGTTACTCCATATAAATTAGATAATAAAGAGAAATCTTTTAAAGAATTATCATCAATTTTAAACACTGAATTTGATGAACTAAATCGTAGATACAAAAAATATTACAGAGGGAGAATGTTGCCTACTATTATTGCAAAAAATCTTTCTTTTGAACAAATCTCTGAAATTGAGGAGAGGAAGCTTGAATTTCCCGCATTTAGCTATCGCCCGTTTAATGAAAGAATATATCCATCTTCCTTCAGTTATTCTCATATTTTGGGATATCTTAAAGAAATAGATAGAGAAATTGTTCCGACACTTGATAAAAGTTTGTTATATAGAGCTGGAGAGTTAGTTGGTTGGCAAGGAGTAGAAAAACAATATGAAAAAGAATTAAGATACTCTAAAGGCATTAGCTATTTAGAGGTTGATACTTATGGAAGAGAAGTCTTTGAATTGCAAGATGGAAAGATTGTTGCTCTTCCTGGAGATGATCTTTATTTGTCAATTGATTCAGGCCTGCAGCAGTTCACAAAAAATTTATTAGAAGGTCAAAAAGGATCCGTAATTATGTCTCATGTAAACACTGGTGAAATCTTGGCAATGGTAAGCAGTCCATCATACAGTTTGGATATATATAGAGGAACAACTTCTGAGGAAGAATGGGAAAATGTCCTTAAAAATCCTGATAAACCTTTGTTGAATCGATCTATAGCAGGTTTGTACCCTCCTGGGTCTCCTTTTAAATTAATTACAACTTTTAATCTGCTAGAAAATAATCTTATTGCAAATTCTGATTCAGTTATGTGTTCAGGTCTAAAAGAATATGTTGGTATAGAAAGAGGATGTTGGAGAGAAGATGGCCACGGATTTACTGACTTAACTAAGGCTATTGCAGAATCGTGTAATATTTATTTCTATGAAAAAGTTCAGCTAGTGCCTTTACAAGATTGGATATCAACCGCGGAAATTTTTGGATTTAATCAAGCAACAAATGTTGATCTTCCAACTGAGAAGATAGGGATAGTTCCCGATAAAGATTTTTTTACAGAACAGTATGGAAGATGGGGATGGTCTGAAAGAGGGGTTTTGCTAAATCTTACACTAGGGCAAGGAGATTTATTGGTTACTCCAATACAGTCTTTACGGTTTATTAACCATATAGCAACAAGAGGAAAAAACACTCCAAGGTTAAAGCTAAATCTTAACTCTCAATTAAGTTATTATGACTCGATTCAATATTCAGACAGAACTTGGGATTATATTGAAAATGCTCTTTTTGCAGCAGTAAATAGTGATTTTGGAACCGCTAGAAGGGCTATGCCAGAAAACCAAGATATACCATTTTTTGCAAAAACTGGTACAGCACAAAATCCTCATGGAGAACCTCATGCATGGTTTATAGGGTTTTTTGAATTTAAGGGTGAAAAATACTCAATAGTAACCATTGTTGAGAATGGAGGAGGTGGAGCAACAGTGGCATCTCCTATAGCTGGAGATATAGTGTCATATTTTATCAATAGTAATACATATATAGCGAATAAATAATTATGGCTCAAGGTAATATACATATAGGGCTCACGGCAGAAGATTTGAGAGCAAGGCTTCATATCTTAACTGCTCTTTTGATTGTTTTTGGTCTTACTGCACTCTATAGCATTTCTGATAATCCTTTATCCATTGAAAGTTCATTTATGAGACAATTTATTTTCATGATACTTTCATTTATTGTTTATTTAATTTTAAGGCGTGTTTCTTTAAAGGCATTTCATGATAATTCAACCATGATTTTCTTATTCACAATAGGACTATGTCTTGTTCCATTTTTTTTACCAAGAGTAGAGTATACATATCGATGGATTGATTTAGGTTTTATGACAATACAACCTTCAGAATATTTAAAGATTGGACTGGTTATTATA
>JAYZIW010000058.1:0-7145 GCA_036165075.1 Fidelibacterota bacterium
GGAGTAATGTTTGGTAGTCCTGAAACCACTCCAGGTGGAAGAGCGTTAAAGTTCTACTCATCAGTTAGATTGGATATCCGTAGAATTGCCGCAATTAAAGAGGGTACAGATATGACTGGAAACAGAACAAGAGTGAAGGTTGTTAAAAATAAAGTTGCTCCACCATTTAAAATGACTGAATTTGATATTATGTACGGTAAAGGCATATCATATGCTGGCGATTTGCTTGACTTGGCACTACAGGGTGGTGTGGTTGAGAAAATGGGATCTTGGTTCTCTTATAAAGGCGATAAAATAGCTCAAGGAAGAGAGAAGGTTAAATTGCTTTTAGAATCAGATGAGAAGCTATGTAGTAGTGTACTTTCTGATGTTAAAACTTATCTAGAATTAGCTTAGTACTTTTCAAAATACTGGTTAGATAAATCTTTAAGTTTATTGCTTAACAATATAATAGCAATCAGATTTGGAAAAGTCATAAATGCTAATGCAGCATCTCCAAATATCCATACTTGTTCCAAGGTTAGCATCGATCCTACAAATACCATAAATACATAACAATATCTGTAAACTGGAATAGCACCAGTTCCAAATAAATATTCTGTAGCTCTATCTCCATAGAAAGACCAGCTAATAGCAGTGGATAAAGCAAATAATACAACAGCTATTGTTACTACTTGAGATCCAATAGAAGGTATTCCAATTCCAAATGCATGACTCGTTAAAAGAACACCTGCCTTTAAATCTGTTATTGATGGATCAATTCTTTGGCTATAAAATTCAGTTAAATGCCATGAGTTAGTTACCATAATAACAAGACCTGTTAATGTACATATAATTATAGTATCAATATATGGCTCTAGTAAGGCAACAACACCTTCTCTTACAGCATATGGCGTTTTTGCTGTTGAATGAGCGATAGCTGCAGATCCCTGTCCAGATTCACTTGAAAATAATCCTCTTTTTACACCCATCATCATAGTATTTAAAAAAGAAATAAATGCCCCAGCAGCTATTCCAATAGCTGGATCCTTAATGGAAGGAGGATTGAATGCCATTGTAAAAATTGTATTAAAAGATTCTCCAACTCTATCAAAATTAGTAAGAATGATAAATAATGCACACATCACATAAACTGCTGCCATGATTGGCACTAAATAACTTGTAACGTTACCAATACGTTTAATTCCACCCAAAATAACAGATCCAACAATAGAAGCACAAGCTAGACCAATAATGACATGCATTATAGATATGTTTGATTCACTACCAAGTAAAGTAATTGAATTGGTAGCCATTAGTGCATTATCAGGGCCAGTAATACTCAATATTTGAGCATATAATTGTTGTGTTAAAGTATTTGATTGGATTGCATTACCAGTAAAGAATGAACAAATAATAGCAAAACACGCAAAAGTAACTGCCAACCATCTCCATTGAGGTCCTAGTCCATTTTCAATAGTATACATAGGTCCACCAGCAGTATTACCAAGCGAATCTGTTTCTCTATATTCTAAAGCAAGAGTACATTCTGCATATTTTAACGCTGTACCAAAGAAAGCAGTAATCCACATCCAAAATAACGCACCTGGACCACCATAATAAATTGCAATAGCTACACCTGCAATGTTTCCAATACCAACGGTAGCAGCTAATGCAGTTGATAATGCTTTAAAGTGATTTAAATCACCTTCATCTTCGACATGATCATAATCTCCTCGTGTTACTCGTATTCCATGCAATATTCTTTTTAATTGAGGAAACCCTAGTTTAAATGTCATATAAATACCTGTCCCAAGAAGAGAAAAAACCATAAAAGGAACACTAGCTAAAGGAAAATTTTCTTTAACATTGTCTGGTATTAGATTGCCAGGAAAAGACCATGCAGCATCATAAAAATGAACTCCTTGTGTTGCAAGTACGATACCTATAATACTAAAGACAATTGCTGAAAGCCTAATTTTTGACATGCATGCATATTAAAAAATTTTTTTAAAAGTAAACATGAATTTTATTATTAATTTACTTTTCATGTTAATTGCAGGAGTAGATGAAGTAGGTAGGGGAGCTCTAGCTGGACCAGTAATAGCTGCTGCAGTAATATTGAAAGATGATATTACAGGATTGAATGACTCTAAAAAATTAACAGAAAAGAAGCGTAATACTCTTTTTAAGATAATTAACAATAACGCATTATCTATTGCAATAGGGATCAAGTGGAATGACTATATAGATGATGTTAATATAAAGATTGCATCAGAGGATGCTATGATTGATGCAATTAATAATTTAAGCCATAAACCTGACAAAGTAATGGTTGATGGATTCTCATTAGACATATCTATTCCTAATGAAGGTGTTATCAAAGGCGACCAGAAAGTTAAATCAATTATGGCAGCATCAATTATTGCAAAAGTTACTAGAGATGAAATTATGCGTTCATTTCACTATATTTACCCTATGTATGGTTTTGATAAAAATAAAGGCTATGGAACCAAACAACATTATAATGCTTTAAAAGAATATTCTTATACATCAATCCATAGGGAAACCTTTAAGCCTATATCTAGTATGATAAACAAATGAATAAAATTATATCAGAGATAAAATCATTATTGGCATTGATTCTAATCGTGCTTGTTCTTAAAGAAACCGTTATAGAATTATATATAGTTCCAACGACTAGCATGGAAAGAAATATCTTAAAAGGCGATATGTTAGTAGGTAGTCGTTTTGCATATGGAATGAAAGTGCCGCAAAAAATTTGGGTGCCATTTACTGCAATTAGTATCCCAACCTTCTTACCAGAATACAGGTTTCCGACATTTAAGAAAGTAGAAAGAGGAGACGTAGTTGTATTTGAATATCCAAGAGATATTGTATATAAATATGTAAAGAGATGTATTGGATTGCCTGGGGATACAATTAGCATTAAAGATAGGGAAGTATATGTTAATGGAAATGTTAGCGTTCTTCCAGATGGCGGACAATTTCTAATGGATACATACATGTCTTCAGATTTCATTGATGATGAAATCTTTCTTGGTGTCGCTGGAAATAAAGATCAATATCCAGAAATTACTATTCCAAAAAAAGGAGATACCTTTACTTTAGATGAATCAATGAATTGGAAATTTTTATTACCAATTATATTATATGAAGGCAATTCAGTAGAGCTGATTTATCAAGAACAAAAATTTAATTTTACAAATGATAGTCCTAGAGATATTTTTAGAAGAACTGGTGATCAATCTATATTTAAAGACTATGTACCAACAGAAGGAGCAACCTTGATTAATCCATGGTCTTCTATGTTTAAAAAAGAATATATTAAATATCTTTATATTAATGGGAAGCCAATTACTGAGATTGATTCATATACAGTACAACAAGATTATTTTTGGATGATGGGAGACAATAGAGATAATAGCGAAGATTCTAGGTATTGGGGATTTGTTCCTGAAAGTTACATACTAGGTCAGCCAGTAATTACATGGTTTTCTATTAATCTTGATAACTATTTTCCAAGAATCGGGAGAATTGGAAAAATTCCTAATTAGAAAAAAAAAGTTTTCATATTGGGTTTTCATTGATTAGTTTCGGTGGACTTAAAAAAACAATTGAGGTATTATAAATGTTAACAAGTACAGAAAAAATTCTTAGCGTTGTCGCTTTAGCACTTACCTTTGCGGTAGGTTTTTCATTATTACAATATAATTCTGCAATGGACGAAATGGCTCAATTGAGACAAGAGCAGGTCGAACATGTAGATATGGTAAATCAAGAATTTAAACAAAGAGTAAAAGCTGTTGAACTTGAAAATATTGGCCAAGGGAAAGAAATTAAAAGAGGTCAAGATCGCATCACTGCTAATACAAAATTAATTTATACGAAAGCTGATTCACTTGGTAGTTTAATTGATGACTTGGCTTATGAGATTAAAAGAGTTGATCGTGATCTAACTAAAAAAATCAAAAATGTTCAACGTGACTTAGAAGGATTAGAGGATAACTTTGATTCTGAAAAACGTAGAACTAGAAGAGCACTTTCAGATCTTAAGAAAGATATTAAGAAATTAAATGATTCAGTGTTCCCTCCAGAAGAAGAGGAAGCAAAGAAATAATATCTTTAAGTAGTCATTAAAAAAAAGGGCTTTTTATAAGCCCTTTTTTTTGTACCGAGGGTCGGGCTCGAACCGACACGAGGAAACCCTCACCGGATTTTGAATCCGGCGCGTCTACCAATTCCGCCACCCCGGCAAAAATGTTGACAAATTTCATCTAAAGTACGTAGTTTGTCAATAGAGAATATTTAAACAAGGAGAATATAAAGTGTCATTTAAAACAATACCTGGAATGTTTCAACATTTAGTCGATGAGAGACCAAACCTTAAAACTTTTTTTACAAAAATTGAAAATAAGTGGGAGGGAGTTGAATTAATAGATGTACAAAAAATGGTTGAGGATTTTGCAAATGGGTTAAAAAATCTAGGTATAAATAATTTTGATAAAGTTGCAATTATTGGTGCTAATTCTCGTAAATGGGCAATATCAGATTATGCTATTGCACACATTAGAGCCGTTTCGGTTCCGGTTTATCCAACACTAATTCCAGCTCAATCTCAATATGTTGTAAATCATTCTGAAAGTAAAGTAGCTATTGTTCAAGATGAATTACAATTAGACAAGATTTATTCTTTAATAAATGACGAAAGCTCAAACCTAAATACCATCATTATAATGGACGATAATTATAATGGGAATAAGGATCATGTTATAAAATTCTCTGAAGTTTTCAATATGAAAAATGAAATACATGATATTCGCGCACTATCAAAAACAGTACAAGAAGATGATCTGTTAACACTTATTTATACTAGTGGTACCACAGGCCATCCTAAAGGTGTTATGTTGAATCATGCAAATATTTGTAATAACCTTCTTTCAATTGATGATACTATTAAAGCAGCAATGGAGCTTAATCCTGAATTAAAGCCAGCTGATGGAATAGAAAGATTTGTTTCATTTTTACCAATAAGTCATAGCTTTGAAAGAGTAGGCGGTCATTATTCAATTTTTAGCCAAGGAACTTCTATATATTATGCTGAAATGAATTTTACGCCTGAAATATTATTTGAAAATATAAGAGAAGTCCGACCAACATTTTTAACAGCTGTTCCTAGAATTTTTGAAAAGATACATGCAAAAATAATGGATACAGTATCAGAGATGACTGGTATTAAAAAAACACTTGCTGAATGGTCAATTAATGTTGGTGCACAAACCGTGCCATATAGACAGCAAAGCAAAAATCTTCCATTTCTTTTAGGATTGAAATATAAAATAGCTGATAAGTTAGTTTTAAATAAGTTTAGAGCTGCGTTAGGTGGTAAGGTAAGAGCTTGCTCATCTGGTGGATCGGCACTGTCAAAAGAGGTTGGATCATTTTTCTGTGGAATTGGAATCTCTATTATTGAAGGATATGGCTTAACTGAGACTAGTCCAGTTATGACGATTGGACATCCTGATTTCTTTAAATTTGGTACAGTAGGTAAACCTATTCCAGGAGTTGAAGTAAAAATTGCTGAAGATGGTGAAATTCTATGCAAAGGTCATTGTGTTATGCAAGGATATTACAAGAATGAAGAGGCAACCAATGAAGCCATAGTTGATGGTTGGTTTCATTCTGGCGATATTGGTAAATTCGATGAAGATGGTCTTTTACGAATTACTGATAGAAAAAAGAGTTTAATTGTTACATCTGGCGGTAAAAATGTTGCACCACAACCTATGGAAGTTTCATTGACATCTAACAAATATATTGAACAATGTAATATCGTAGGAGATGATAGAAACTTTATTACAGCTTTGATAGTCCCAAATAAAGACAATCTAATGACTTGGGCAGAAAGTAAAGGATTGGCGTCGCTTGATTATAAGAGCCTATGCGCACATCCTGATACTTATGATATGATAGATATCATTGTTAAGGATGTAATGACAAATTTCTCTAGATATGAATCAGTTCGTAAGTTTGTTCTTATAAGCGAAGAGTGGACAGTCGATGCAGGTGAATTGACACCTAAAATGTCTATAAAGCGTAAAGTTGTTATAGCAAAACACAAAGATGAAATTGAAGAGATGTACAATCCTCAAAATGTACCAGCAAAATCATCTGATGATGATCATGGTCATTTAGGCGGATAATCGTCCGTTGTTAAATAAGTACTCTATATCTGTAGTAATTATTTCAATTTTCCTTATCGGATTCAGTGTATCTAAAAATGATAATCCTTATGTAGTTATTTTGGGTATTGCTCAAGATGGAGGCGCTCCTCATGCTGCATGTACAAAAGATTGTTGCACCGATAAATGGAATAATCCTGAATCTCACAATATGGTATCAAGTGTAGGTATTGTTGATCCATCAACAAATGAGGTTTGGATGATTGATGCTACACCTGATTTTTCCTCTCAGTTAAATAGCCTAACAATGATGCAGAAAAGACTGTTTAAAGGTGTTTTTTTAACTCATGCTCACATCGGTCACTATACAGGGTTAATCCATCTAGGACGCGAAGTTATGGGCGCACAATCAGTTTCAGTGTATGCAATGCCAAAAATGAAAAACTTTCTAGAAACAAATGGTCCGTGGAGCCAACTTGTTGATTTAAAGAACATTGATATTAAGTATCTTAATGATGGAAATAAAATTGAACTTAATAATAACTTAAGTATTATACCGTTTAAAGTTCCACATCGCGATGAATTCTCTGAAACTGTAGGATACCAAATCAATGGCCCCAATAAATCATTAGTATTTATTCCTGACATAGATAAATGGGAGAAGTGGAATAAAGATATTAGTCTTATGGTGGAAAAAAATGATTTTAGTCTTTTAGATGGAACATTTTATGACATCAATGAATTACCAGGAAGAGATATGTCTAAAATTCCTCATCCGTTCATTGTTGAATCAATGGAAAAACTAAAGAATGTTGCTAATAAATCTGGAGTATATTTTATTCATTTAAATCATACAAATCCTGCACTTAATAAGCAGTCTAATGCAACTAAAAAGATAAGGAATAATGGATTTAATGTTGCTAGAAGAAGTCAAAAGTTTCATCTCTAGAAAATTATTTAATA
>JAYZIW010000059.1:0-4862 GCA_036165075.1 Fidelibacterota bacterium
AACAAATGCTTTCTGTTTATTTGCTGCTTCAAAAGGTCTCATATCATCTTTTGGTACAATACCAGCAATTTCATCCGCACTATGTAACTTATTCGCATCTTTTAGAAAAATTGCATTGGCGTGCCCTAAAGGCATTCTTCTTGTTATTTCTGCTCCATTAACTATTAACAAATCACTATTGCTGTATTTTGTTGCTAATTGGTAAGATCGATTGCGATCAGGATGTGGAATATCACTAATATGTGGTTGATATTCTAAGTGTTCTGTCACAGCTAAGACATCAATGTTATCTTTCTCAGCTTCCTCTACGCGTATATCAGGCCAGACACTTCCATCTGAAAAAACGCTATGCGTGTGAAAATCACACACCAAAGTCAAATGATTATCAAGATCTGGAAAAGTAATCTCACGATTTACATCAACTTGCTGTGCGTTTAATACGGCACAGAAACTAATTACTAAAAATAGGATGTTTTTATTCAAGATCTCCTTCTTTCATTTAATAAAAATAATTACCAAACATTTTAATAAAAAAATCCTAGCATTACACTAGTTAAATATTAAGTGGAGCTGACAGGGATTGAACCTGCGACCTCATGAATGCCATCCACGCGCTCTACCAACTGAGCTACAGCCCCAAATTTATTTATGATTGACCTTTTTCCAGTCCTCATCAAATTGAGCAAGTCCCTGATCAGTTAAATCGTGCTTATACATCTCTTGAAACACTGATGGCGGTAAGGTAACTACATCCGCTCCAGCTCTAAATGCTCTGCCCACATGTCCAACATTTCTAATTGAAGCAGCAAGGATTTTGGTTGTAATGCTATTTATTTTATAAATTTCACAAATAGATCTTATCAGATGAATTCCATCAATATCATTATCTTCACATCTTCCGATAAATGGAGATATATATGTAGCGCCTGCTTTTGCAGATAAAATAGCCTGTTCAACAGAAAAAATTAATGTAACATTTACTGGAATATCCTTATCTGAAAGTGTTTTACATGCTTTTAATCCTTCGGCACTGCAAGGAACTTTGATAGTTATATTTTGATTAATATCTTTATAATCTTTTGCTTGCAATACCATTTCCTCTGCTGTATCGCCTACAACTTCTGCGCTAATACTTGCATCTTGTGGAAAAAGACCAGAAATGTCATTAATAACTTCTACAGGATTTCTTCCTGCTTGCATCATTAACGTAGGATTGGTAGTCACACCATCAATCAGCCCTGTTTCACAGTGCTTACGAATAACGTCTACGTCTGAAGTATCTAAAAAAATTCTCATAGTCGGACAATTTAATAAAAAATACTAAAATAAAAAGGGCTATAAAATTATAGCCCTTTTTTTAATCTATACGATTTGAGATAAAGAATTATCCGCGAGTGCCTTCGCCTTCTTCTCCACCTTTACGTCTACAATTATCTTTCCATGCTTGTTTCATCTCTTCACGAGAATTCACTGTTAAGACACTACCATCTTCAAAGGTAAGGTCTACAGGGAATACAAGTTCTGGTCTCTTCTTTTCTCCATCATAAGATTCGAAGAATGCTTTCATTTGTGCAGATAAGTCTTCTTCATCTGATGCAGTCAGTGTTGAGCCATCGGGCATAATAAAGCTTACAGGGAAAACAAAAGAGAAACATCTTTTGTCATTCTCTTCACCTCGACACGCTTGAAATGCTTCCTTTAATTCTTCATCAGAATTAACTGTTAGTATTTCACCTTCTCCACCTTCTTCTTCAGGTTTAAATTGTACTTGAATTGGATATGTGAATGCTGGTCTTTCTTTGGTGCCAGTCGCTTCAAAATGCGCTTTTAATGTTGTATGAAATTCCTCTTTGTCATTTACAGTGTAAGATGATCCGTCTGAGAATGAGAATGATAATGGAAATACGAATCTAAAGCATTTTCTTTTTCCATGTCTTTTTCTATCATCGCCACCTCTATCACCTAATTTTCGACCGTCTCTGGCAAAAAATATTTCTGTAACGTCTCCAGCGTCTGTCGCCATATCTCCTAGAGATAATTGATACCCATAGTTAGGCGATAATTCTGCTTGAATAGTGATATGATCAAAATATTCATTGTTAACAACAAATCGTGAAAGCGCTGGTAAATCTACGCTATCAATTTCAATCTTGTTTGAGTCAGCAGCAATTGCCTCTATAAGCTGTGCATCGTTCATCATGTCTGCTTCCATGTAAGACATATTGTCTTGACATGAAGACACAAGAAATACCATTCCGACCATTAATAATAAATTTTTCATTATAAGATTTCTCCTAGTTTATTGGTTTATGAATTTATCGTCTTTTCTTATTACTGTCAAAGCCTCTTTTTGGTCCACCCTTTGAGGTGTTAGGACCTTTACTACGTTCTTTCATTTCTTTAGAGAGATTTGATTTCATTCTTTCTTCAAAAAATAGCAATTTTATACGTTGATCCTTAGTCAATATACCTTTGGTATCTTTCAGAAATTTGCTTTCTAATCTAGCCAAAGTCCCTTTCATTCTTACTTTAGAATTTATTGCTGCATCGACATCAAATTTTGATCTGTCATCTTTAGCAGCAGATCTTAATTCTCTTAGTGTTGTGCTATGCGCTTTTTTTGCCTCTTCTGATTTTTTATGAAATTCGTTTTGCAGTGGAAAGAACTTTGTAGCTTGCTCAGAAGTGAGATCTAAGTGTTTTGTCATCGTCCCTATAATCCAAGCCTCACGCTGCTCTTTACTTGCTTCCATTCTCTGTTTCATTATTGCTTCTTTATCACCACGGTCTTGTGCATACAATCCTGCGGTCAAAGCTAATAGTATTAGTATCTTTTTCATTTAAAACTCCTCGTTGTTGCTTACAAACTCCAAATTATTGTCTGCAAACATGTTAATTAAGTCTAATTGATCCAAATCATTAGAATCCTCTAGATAATCTATCTCAGCATATAAATTGATGTCTGAAACCATAGTTTGAATAGGAATCAACATATATAGAAGCATTGCAACAGCGAACGTAGATAATCCGATGCCCGCTCTTCGTTTTTGTGTTGATTCAGAATCAATCCTATTGTGCAGTCTACCTAAAAATTTATCCGTATCTAGTGATACGTTTGTTTTAAAATGTTGTTGTTCAAAGTCGTTCATTTATTTGTACCCATAATTTTACGTAATTCTTTTAAACCAAGACTATAATTATTCTTCGCTGCATCCTCAGAAATATCTAGGACTTCACCAACTTCTCTAAAACTTAAATTATTGGTAATGCGCAAGTTCATTACATTTCTTTGTTTTGTTGGCAATGTTTTGATGGCATTCCATAGTTCTGTGCTCAATGCTTTCTTATCATAACTATCATCAGATTCCTGTAATTCTGGCGCTTGATCTAAATGTAAAAATGAACGCCATTTATTTTTAAAAAAGTAAGAATTTAATGTATTTACCTTAATGCGGTATAAATAAGTGGTAAATGCTGCATCAAATCGAAAATTCTTTAATGATTTATATACTTTAATAAAAACGCGTTGCGTTAAATCATCTGCTTCCAGCTCATCTTGTGTAATCGAATAATAGTAATTATATGTCATATCTATATGTTTTGTTACCAATTTATCAAACGCCTTTCGATCGCCATCATTGAACTGCTGTATTAAATCATGATCTTCAGGCATATAAGTATGACTATTTAGAATTGAAAAAGTAAAAGATTATTTTTTTCTTGCCTCCATAAAGGATTGGACTCCTATAATAATTGCAACAAGACATAGAACGAATGTTGTAAACTGCTCTATGGTAGCAAGAGGTCTTAAAAGAGCATCACCGCTAACCAAATAACCAAAAATAGCTAACACAGATTTATAGGTTGCTCCTACTCCAACGCCCAGCATAAATAAACTGGCATGTGCAAAGTGTCTATGTTGATTTGGATACATTTCTGACAGAAATACCAATAAATAGATAATACCACCTAAAAATGTCGGAATAAGAGTTGTAATGCTTCCTGTTGTACTAATGAAATAAAATGCTATACCAAGCACCATTAACCCTAAACTAGTTTTTTTAAATATGTTATTCATAAAATTCTCCTTTTATTTATCACCTAGGCTATCAACGATTTTTTTAAAGCTATCGTTGAGCCCTACAATCATCTTTTGAGTATAAGGATTATATTTTTGAATATCCTCAAATAATTCCCATGAATCGTTGCAAGTCTGATTTACAAGTTTATGTAGCGCTTGATATCCAACTGTATCAATATTAGTCTTCTGTGTCCCAAAATCATTAATAACTCTTCCTACTAGATGTGTTAATCCTTGTGAACGTGCTGCCATCATATCATGATCATCGGCAGAAATTTCCTCAACGATAATATTTTGACTCTCAAAATATGCTTTCCAAAACTCATAACGATCATAGACATCGCGTACTTTTTCCATTGTCATGACAGATCCACGTTCTTGTAGCGAATCAGGACCAAATAATGGATGTGTTGCAATAATATCTATTTCATCCGGAAGATGATCTAACATCATCTGTTTTGGATGTACTTTTACTGAACACACATCAATAATGCTCTTCTTCCCGCTAATTTTATCAGATAAATCTTCCATTAATCCCGCAAAATCTCTGATTGGAACTGCAACAAATATTGTATCATTCTTCAATACTTCTTCAAGAGATACAGCATTGATATCTGATTGATTGACAGGCTCAATATCAAATACATCTACCTCAAACCCTTTGACAAGCAATTGATGAAGCATCGCTCCAAATCTTCCAAATCCAATAATGCTCACTCTATTCATCGTTATCAATCCTTTCTACTGCTAAAAATAAGGTTAAATTTTTCTTCAAATCATG
>JAYZIW010000060.1:0-7951 GCA_036165075.1 Fidelibacterota bacterium
AATATCCATTTCGAATCCAATAAATAAGCAGCTGAAGACCAATATGGATTCAGTATTTTTGAAACACCTTCATACAAAAAATGCCAACCAATGAGAATTCTCAAAGTAACAAGTCCATATAGCTGAAGCTTATTGTTTATGATTGACGAATCTAGATTTTTTACATTGATTTAGAAATTTAAAGAAAAAAAATTTATATGCCAACTTAAGATAAATTTTCTGCTACAATATCTGCTACATCTTTAACTTTAATTGGCTCTTGTCCTGCAGGAGTTAATGGACCTACACCTTGGTTCATCATACCATAACAAAAATTACATCCTGTTACAACCGTATCAGTCTTCGATTCAATTACTTGTTCTGCTCGCAATAGATGAGTACGTCCTTCACCGCTTTCTTTTTTCCACCAAAGTGCTCCTCCAGCACCACAACATAGAGTTTCTTTACCATTTTCATCTAGCTCAAAAAATTCTGGGGCAGCAGCTTTTATTGCATTTCTTGGTGCACTAACTTCATCAAGAGTTCGCGATAAGTTACAAGGATCATGATAAGTTACTTTTTCTAGAGATCCTGGATTAATATCAATTTTTCCTTGTTCTAATAATTCTGAAATCACCTGTGTATGATGCTTGACTTCATATTTAATTTCATGATACTTGCTATATTCTTTTTGAAGATTAACTACGCAATGCGGACACATGGTTGTTACATTTCTAACCTTATTTAGTTCTTCCACATTTTGATCCATTAATAATTGATAGGTTAACTTATCGCCTAGCTTATTCGCAGGGTCTCCAGAACATTGTTCATTGCTTAATACTCCATATGTTACACCAGCTGAATCTAGAATCTTTGTAAAGTTTTTCACTGAAGTTATAAAGTTTGGATCCATAGCATGCTTAGCAAAACAACCCAACCAAAGGACTAGTTCTTTATCGCTAGTATAGACTGGTAGCTGTTGAAGAAGCTCACTTGATGATGCACCTTCCGTATTGCCTGTTTCTTGTAGATTACGTAATAACTTCTGATACTCCTGAGGGACATCTCCTTCAGCTAATACTTGAAAACTCCTGATTTCATCTGCTTTTTCTACATGATTTCCAACAGGACATACTTCTGTACATGCTTGGCATGTTGTGCATTCCCATCCTGCTTCTACATTAATTTTATCTATAACATTTACATCACCAGACTCTAACATCGGTTCTTTCAAATCCAATATAAAATGATATTTTGGATCCAAAATTCCTCCACCCCTATTTGCAGGACATACATCAGTACATCGACCACATTCAACGCATGTAAAAATATCTAGCGCTTGATCTTTGCTAAGTCTTGACAAATCTAATAGTAAATCATCTAGCTCTTCTTCAGATGCTTCTAAATCAATTGGTATAGCTGGATGATTAGGAATTTCAAATGGTCTTAGAAAAATATTAAATGGCGACAATACTAGATGCATATGTTTTGATTTAGGAATTAAAAATAAAAAACCGCCAATTACACCTGAGTGTATCCACCAATTTACTTTAAATGCTAGGGGACTTTTAAGTAAATGTAATTCATCAATAAGATAAGTAATCATTAAAGTAACAATAAAAATAGTAACTACACCAGATGTGGCAGAAAACTTACCTAAAGCCTTTGGTTTTAGAACGAACCTACGATAAGCCAAAGCCATTATACCAAATGAACATAGAAAAGCCCATGGGCCGCCAAATAGCCTAAAATACCAAAGACGGAATGTATCATTAAATAAATGAAATCCAAATGCCATTAAGAAATGATTAATTGTTATTAATCCAAAAAAGATAAATCCGTACATAACAAGTGCATGCATTATTCCTGCAGATTTTCTTCCACCGCTTGCTACTTTTTTATGCAAAATTACTTCATCAAATACTCTTTTCAATCTATCAGGTAATTGATCAATACTAAAGTCAGATTTACCTTTTAAAACAATTTTTAATCGCAAAAGTAACTGATATAGAAAGAAAGATAGTCCAGAAGATAAAAATAGGACTAATACTACTTGCTCTAATAGAGAGAAGGTGACCATATGGTATAGAATTTACTTATTTTTTAAGTTCTTCTGTCAATTTTGGTACAATTTCCATTAAATCACCAATGACAGCGTAATCTGCAATTTCAAAAATAGGAGCTTCCTCATCTTTATTAATTGCAATAATATTTTTTGAGCCTTTCATACCTACTACATGTTGAATAGCACCAGAAATACCTATGGAGAAGTATAACGTAGGTGAAACAGCTTGTCCTGAACTTCCAATCTGTCTGTATGATGGCAACCAGCCCATATCAACTACAGGTCTTGATGAGGCTATTTCTGCCCCCATTGCTTCTGCTAAGGATTCGACCATAGGGATGTTATCCTCGCTTTCAATTCCTCTACCAACAGATACGATTAGATCTGCTGTAGTTAAGTCTACACCAGAAGAAGACTCTTGAAACTCTGGCTCGCTAATAGACTTAATATCTTCATTGCTAAGATTCACTTCAAATACAGATGCCGCATCAGAACCTCCCAATTCTATATCATCACTAGAATATGCTGCAGACTGAAAACTAAGAAGTGTTGTATTGCTACTTGCATCTGACTGAATATTAGTAGCAAGTTTTGCATTAAACACTTGACGTGCAAATGCAGGGATATCTCCATCATAAGTAACGGATATAATGTCGCTCACAAATGGTAAATTTAATTTTGCGCTTACTCTAGGTAAAAAATCACGTACCATATAAGAGTGTCCCATAATAACATATTGAGGAGATAAATCTGTAATAACATCTGATAACACCTTTGAATATCCATCCGCAGAATATGCATTAATCATATCATGCTCTGCTAAGATTAAATCTTTTGCTTTATATTCGCTAGCTTGCTCTTTGAGTGAGCTAGCATTTTCACCCATACATAAAATAGATAATTCCATGCCTAACTTAGATGCTAAGCTTTGTCCAGCAGCTACTGCTTCTTTACTAAAAGCATGGATATTTCCTCTTTGATTTTCTAATACAACTAAAATCATGATACTACTCTTAGTTTATTTTTTAATACATCCATAAGTTTTGCAACTATTCCATCAACATCGCCTTCAATTTTCTCTGTAGCTTTCTCATTTTTAGGAATAAATAAATTAATAAAATTTTGTTTTTGTGAACCAGATTGTCCATCGATTACTTTTGATTCTTTTCGTTTAGCACCCATGATTCCTTTTAATGAAGGATATCGTGGCTCATTAATACCAGATTGTATAGATACACTAGCTGGAAAAGGCAATGTTACCCATTGGAACCATCCAGACTCTAGCTCTCTCTTAACTTTAATTTTACTTTCTTGAATATCAGTTTCAATGCCTAAAGTTGCAGTAGACATACCTAACATTTCACCAATAAGCACTCCAGTTTGTCCAGATCCTAAATCATCTGATTGTAAACCAGAAAAAATGAGGTCAAAATTTTCATCCTTGAGATTGTCAGCAAATAATTTTGCAATTGTTAATGGATCAGTGTTGGAATCTTCATTTTTAATAAAAATAGCACGATCAGCACCTTTAGCAAGACCATCTTTAAGAACTTTTGATGTATTATCTTCAGATCCCATTGTTATAACAACAACTTCACTGCCATTATCTAACTTTTCTTTAATTTGCAATGCTTCTTCTAAAGCATATGAATCACTTTCGTTGACGACGAAGTTTACAACTGCCTCATCAATCCATTTTGATGTAGAATCTATACGAATACTGGATTCATAGCTTGGAATTGCCTTTGTTAATACTGCTATTTTCATAATGCAAGGTCAATATAGTGATATTTTTTTAACAAAAACAATAAAAAACCGACTAGATAGTCGGTAATAGTATTTCGATAAAAAAACAGGCTATAAAAGAAAGTTGATAAGCGGGGGAAAGTCTTTCAATCTTTCGAAGTTTTTATAGCCTGAAAATTTTTAGTCGTTCTATCAATTTAATAGCAAGGCTAAGGTATTGTAAAGTAAAAAATCTTTATTAGGAGTCAGAATCTTCTGTAGCAAACTTTGTCCAATCGCTTGATACTGCAGATTCATCAATAGAAGTTTCTGATGGTGCTGTAGGATTATTAAACTTTGCATCATCTTCATATATATTCAAACTATCTTTCTTAACTTCATATTTATCAAGATCTAATTCTTCATCCTCGCTATCTAAAGCTTCTTTATCTTGACTATATAAATCTAAATCGAAGAAATCTAAGTTTTCTACATGGCCATTCTCCATGAGATATTCAAGGAATGGTAAGTATAGTCTTTGTTTGAGATTTGCTTTACACAATGGACATTTTAGCTTAGTTCCAATGTCTGAAGCTCTTATTTCTTCGTCACAACAAGGGCTAATAACTTCATCTACTCTATTTAAATCAAAATCATTCATATAAGGACGAAGGTATTATTAGTTATGTACGGAGTCAACAATTTTTGTAAATACTGCTTAAGGCTTCTTTCTCAGACGAAGAAAGTGTTTTATCTCTTCTCTTCATAGCTTTCTCTGCAGTATCACAAAAGTCATCAAATTTGATTTTCATTAACTTCTCTTTGTAGAATAATGAAAAGGCAGGAATATGTCTTGGAGGAAAAGATTGTGCAACAATATTACAACCCATCTCAATCACTGTTCCGGTATTAAGAGTTGTCCCAATTGCTGTTTTCACATGTTCACCAATAATAGAGCCAAAGAATATCGATTCTGTGTCTAATAGTTCTCCGTTCCACTTAACTTTTACAGATGAATAATTATTTTTGAGATTACTAGTAGTGGTCCCTGCTCCAAGATTCGCCCATGATCCAATAAAACTATGCCCTAAAAATCCTTCATGTGCTTTATTAGAATATGGCTGAAAAATACAAGAGTGGATTTCTCCACTCACTTTACAGTCATTATTAATAATAGAATTTGATATAGTAGAATGAGATTTCACTAGTGTGTTTTTTCCTAAAAATAAAGGCCCATTTAACACAGTAAAAGGTTCTACAGTTGCAGTATTATCAATAATTACTGATCCATTATCTTCATTGATAATAACGTTGTCAATTGAACTATTAGAAGATGGAATATCTGATAATAAATCACCAATATTATGAATTAAATCCCAAGGCCTTTTATTGTCAAGAAAAGAGCTCGGCTTGTCTAATAATATTAGATCTGATACAATAATATTTTTTAAATCTTCATTCATATTTTTATAAACTGTTGAATCATAGCAAATGTTCCTTCTAAATCTCTTTGATAATTAGTATCAAGTATAACATTATAATATTTTTTTGAATTATCATAACTAAAACCCATTCTTACCTTAGGATTGCAAGCCCTTAAAAGGAAAGAGGAAAAACGACTAAAATTGATATTGAGATCTATCATATTCTCATATTTTAAATCTTTTATTTTTTCTAGAAACTCATTTGTTGGAATACCAAGAGAATTGATATCCTTATAAGAAAAGAGCAACGTAGATTCACTCATTTCTTGAGGATAAAAATTAATGAGAGCGTCTTTAACAAGAAAATGGATTCTAGCATCATTCGATTGAATCTTTTCTAGAAAAAGGTTAGCTAAATCAAAAGCGACTTCTCCATCTGGCAATACAATTAGTATAGAATTTTTTTGATTTTCAGAATATTCATACTTTTGAGACTGATTAGAGAAATAATCCTTATAACGCCACCAGTACTTTAATTTTTCTATCGTTGAATATTCCATATAGTTACATCTTAACTAAAAATCATTAATTAGAATATTGAATTTAGAATTAAATTAACTTAATCATGGCAAATAAAAAAATAGGGAAATTTCCATTTACAAAAGGTATTTACAAAGATATGTACCGCAATAGATTGTGGACAATGAGACAATATTCTGGTTTTTCCTCTGTATCTGAATCAAATAAAAGATATTTATCATTATTAGATAGCGGCGTTACTGGACTGTCGGTAGCGTTTGATCTACCTACACAAATAGGATATGACTCTAATGATGATATGGCTTTTGGAGAAATAGGGAAGTCAGGAGTTCCTATATCAACCCCTGAAGATATGGAGTCTTTATTTGACAATATTAATCTGGAGAAAGTTTCAGTTTCTATGACTATCAATTCTACAGCGCCTATATTATTAGCATTCTATGTATCATTGGCAAAGAAACGAGGTTATTCTTTAGAAAAATTAAGAGGTACTCTTCAAAACGATATATTGAAAGAATATATTGCAAGAGGAACATATATATTCCCTATTAAGTCATCATTAAGATTAACAACTGATATATTCAAATACTGCCAAGAACACTTACCAAATTGGAATTCCATATCTGTATCAGGATATCATATAAGAGAAGCTGGAAGTACAGCTATACAAGAATTAGCTTTCACATTTGCTAATGCTATTACTTATTTAGATGCTGCTAAAAAAGAAAAGATTGATATTGAAGAGCTTACCACACAGATATCATTCTTTTTTAACTCTCATAGGAACTTTTTTGAAGAAATTGCAAAATTTAGAGCAGCAAGACAAATATGGGCACATATTGTTCGTGATCGTTTTAATATAAATAATATTAAGTCTCAGTTATGTAGGTTTCATGTGCAAACTGGCGGATCTACACTGACAGCACAACAAATTGATAATAATAGTGCAAGAACTACTCTACAAAGTTTAGCCGCTGTATTGGGAGGTGCCCAGTCAATCCATACCAACGGCAAAGATGAAGCATTGAATCTACCATCTGAAAAAAATGCTCTATCAGCGCTAAGAATACAGCAAATTATAGCATATGAGAGCGGAGTACCAGAATTTGTTGATCCTATCGGAGATAGTTCTTTAATAGATAGCATGACTCAAGATATAGTAGAAAAAGTAAATAAGAAAATTGATGAAATGTTATCAAAAGGTGGGGTCAAAAAACTCATTGAGAGTGGAGAAATCCAAAATGAAATTTCAGAATCATCCATAAAATTTCAAAATGATTTAGATAGTGAAAAAGCTATTTTAGTAGGAGTAAATAAATTTAGAAATAAAGAAATAACTCATAAAAAAGAAAAGCAAACAATTAAAGAAGATGACAGAGAAACCATGATTGATAATTTTAAATCTTCTCGAGATGAAAAAAATGTTACTAATGCCCTTGCATTGCTTGAAAGAAAAGCAGGAACCAGTGAAAATCTAATGCCATACATTATTGAATGTAGTGATAATCAATGTACCCTTGGAGAAATAACCTATTCTTTGAAAAAAATATTTGGCGAATACTCTGAATAATTGAAAAAAATAAGGAACATTATAAAAAAAAATTAATAATATTAATTAGTATAAATTGAAATATGAGGAAGAAGATGAAAAACAATAAAATTTTAGTGCTATTAGGTGCTTTACTAATCATTAATTGTTCAGGAACTGTACCAAATGTTGGTAGTGAAGTGGCTGTAAAAGAAACACCAGATAGCGGAGAAGAAATGGCTAAACAAGAAGTTTCTGTTGAAACATTTACTATTCAAGAACCTGAGTCTCCTCCATTACCAGTAACTGTATTTGAACCATATATGATTAAGAGAGGCGACTATCTAATTAAGATTGCTGCTAGAGAATATGGTGATTCTTCTATGTGGAGAGAAATATATGAATGGAACAAGCAGGAAATTGGTCCTAATCCAGATAGAATATATCCTTACAATTTTTTATCACTCAAGAGAGATTCTGAACAAGCAAAAAATTGTGAATTAGAATTTTTTGAATATACAATTCAATCAGGTGATACTGCATGGAGTCTTGCCCAAAAAATCTATAACGATGAATTAGCATGGGTTGTTATTTATATGGATAATTCTGAGGTGATTAAAGATAATAATGGTGTATTGCAACCAGGCGCTACTTTCCAGATGAGAAAAAAACTAGATCCTTGCAGCTAGA
>JAYZIW010000061.1:0-2822 GCA_036165075.1 Fidelibacterota bacterium
ATTAAGAAAATTATCTAATTCGCTCATACCTTCATCAAGATCCACGCCAATCTCTTTAAGATATGCTTTAAAAAATAATCTGACATACACTGGAGAAATCTCTGAGAATTTTCCTGATTCCATAGCCTTAATACTATCAACATCTATTTTTGTTCTACGCTGAATATCTTCAAGTGAAATCTTATTCTCTAATCTAAAACGCTTATATCGTGAATAGAAAATCATAGGGTGTCTATTATCTTTTTTATCTTACTCATTTTGAATTTCTTCAAGGGAAAACCTACAATATTATTATAACATCCGTCAATATGTTTAATTAAAATATTTTCAGCATCCTCAATATTATACGCTCCCGCTTTATCCAATACATCAAATGAATTGATATAGTCTTTTATAATAGATTGAGATAATTTTTTAAAAGTAACATTTGTTTTATCAAAAATAGTAATACCTCTTCCCTTATAAAAAAGGGTTAATCCGCTTATTACAGAATGTGTTTTATTAGACAGTTTATTAAGAATTTCAAATGCTTCATTATGTGAAGATGGCTTACCAATGATTTGATTATTAAAGTCTACGATAGTATCGCCTGAGAGAATATAAGAATCTTGATTATTTTTCCATACATGATGGGCTTTATTTTCTGACATTCTAACAACATAAGAAATTGAATCTAATTGTCCATCATTTGATTCATCGATGTCTGGAGATATACACTGAAAACTATAGCCTAAATCTTTGAAAATTTTCTTTCGTCTTGGAGAACTTGATGCTAATATTAGACCCATGTTTTAGTTATTTTTTTTGTAGTTAAATTTAAATAATTTAGGGAGGATAAATAATGGACCAAACTAAAATAGTTAAAAAAACATACTCTAAGTATGTAGATTCTCTTCCCATTGCTAGAAATTTTTTTAATAGACCCTTAACCTATACAGAAAAAATACTTTTTTCGCATTTAAGTGAACCCTTAGAATCAATTCCAAAAAGAACTAAAACATTTTGCTGTATTAAACCTGATCGAGTAGCGATGCAAGATGCAACAGCACAAATGGCATTACTGCAATTTATTAATGCTGGAATGAACACAACCGCTGTGCCTAGCACTGTTCATTGTGATCATTTAATTACCGCTATTAATGGAGCAAAAGATGATTTAGATAATGCTCTTATTACAAATAAAGAAGTTTATAATTTTCTAATATCTGTCTGTGAAAAGTATGGTATTGGCTTTTGGAAACCCGGTGCAGGTATTATTCACCAAACAATATTAGAAAATTATGCATTTCCAGGATCCTTAATGATTGGCACTGATTCACACACCCCTAATGCTGGAGGTTTAGGAATGATTGCAATTGGTGTAGGTGGAGCTGACGCTGTTGATGTTATGACAGACTCACCATGGGAAGTTAATTGGCCTGGAATTATTGGAGTTAAATTAACTGGAGAATTAAAAAACTGGGCTTCTCCGAAAGATATCATACTTAAACTAGCTGGAATCTTAACAGTTAAAGGTGGAACTGGAAAAATTATTGAATACTTTGGAGAAGGAACTAAGACAATAAGCTGTACGGGTAAAGCTACTATTACTAATATGGGAGCTGAAGTCGGGGCAACCACTTCGTTATTTCCTTATGACAAGAAGATGTTTGAGTATCTTGTTGCCACTTCAAGATCTGATATTGCTGATTTAGCAGAAGAATTAAAAGATGACCTAAAAGCAGACAAACAAGTAGAAGAAGATCCTGAAAAGTATTATGACGAAGTAATTGAAATCAATTTATCTGAGCTTGAACCTCATATTGTTGGACCATACAGTCCTGATCTTTCTAGAAAGGTATCAGAAATGCCATCAGCTATCAAAGAAAATGGTTATGATGATAATTTAAAAGTAGGATTAATTGGAAGTTGTACTAATTCTTCATATGAAGATATTGAAAAAGCTGCTCATGTAGCAAAACAAGCATTAGATAAAGGATTAAAAGCCAAATCAGAGTTTTATATTACTCCTGGCTCTAATCAAATAAAGGCTACTATGGAACGTGATGGATATACAGAAATATTCCAAAAATTAGGAGGTAAAGTACTTGCTAATGCTTGTGGCCCATGTATCGGACAATGGAAAAGGTCCGATGTTCAAGATGGAGAAAAAAATACTATTATTACATCATTCAATAGGAATTTTGCAAAAAGAAATGATGGAAATGCAGCTACTGAATCTTTTGTAGCAAGCCCAGAAATTGTAACAGCCATAACTATTTCAGGCAAACTCAGTTTCAACCCCTCTAAGGATTCTATTTTAATGAAAGATGGTAGTAAATTTATGTTTGATTCACCTATTGGTTCAGAATTACCTGAAGAAGGATTTGCAGATATAGAAAGTAGTGATTTTTTATCAGGAGATTTAAATCCATCTGCAGAAATTATAATTGATAAAAATAGTAGTCGATTACAAACATTAGAGCCATTTGAAAAATGGAATAATAAAGAAATTAAAAATTTACGCGTTCTATTGAAAGCAGAAGGTAAATGTACTACAGATCATGTGTCGCCTGCTGGACCTTGGTTAAAATATAGAGGGCATCTTGAGAATATATCTCAAAATATGTATTCCGGTGCATTAAATGCATATACACAATCTACTGGAGAAGCAATCAACACTGACACTAAAGAAACAAATGATATTTATGAAGTAGCACAATATTATAAATCAAACACTATTGATTGGATTGCAGTTGCCGATGAAAACTATGGAGAAGGTTCTAGTAGAGAGCATGCAGCTATGGAACCAAGATTTATGGGTTGTAAAATTGTTCTAGCAA
>JAYZIW010000062.1:0-19260 GCA_036165075.1 Fidelibacterota bacterium
ATATACACCAGGATTAAAAGTTTTAAAGAAGACTTTGTTTAAGAAAGAGAGAATTCTTCCTCTAAAAGGAAAGGTTTTAGTTGCAAAAGGAGACACATTATCTCCTGATGCTATTATTGCATCAACAAATCTTCCTGGAAATGTCCAGATGTTAAAAGTAAATAATATTCTAAATATTGAACCTAGAGATGTTGTGGATTGTTTAGTAGTTAAAGAGGGCGATACTGTTAAAAAAGGCGATATGATTGCAGAAACTCCTGGTGTTTTTGGTATGTTTAAATCTTCTGTAGAATCTCCTGTTGATGGAACAATTGAATCAATATCTGAAAGCACAGGACGCGTTGTCGTAAGAGAGGCTCCAATACCAGTAGAAGTAGATGCTTATGTAAGCGGTACAGTGGACGAAGTTATTGAGAAAGAAGGGATTATTTTAAGGTCTGATGCAGCATTTATTCAGGGCATATTTGGTATTGCAGGCGAAAAAAGAGGAAAACTTGTATTGGTTTCCAACAATCCATCAGAAGAATTAACTGCAGATCAAATTACAAAGGACATGGCAGGCAAGATTTTAATTGGAGGTTCATTCTTGAGCCTAGAAGCATACAAGAAGGCTATGAATTGTAAAGTAGCGGGTATTGTTGTAGGTGGATTCAATTATTACGATTTAAAGGCAGTTTTAGGCTATGATTTAGGTGTAGCAATTACAGGTACCGAGAAATTGCCTACAGCATTAATTGTTACAGAAGGTTATGGCTCTATTCCAATGAGTAGCGCGACATTTGAGTTATTAAAGAGCAATGATGGAAATGAAGCATCAGTTAATGGCGCAACACAGATTAGAGCAGGCGTAATTCGTCCTGAGATTGTTATTCCTATAAAAGGTGAGTCTAATACAGAAGATTCATTATCCAAAGAACCAGAAGGAATCCAAGAAGGTAGTACTGTTCGTGTAATTCGTTCTCCAAATTTTGGAAAAATTGGAACAGTAACTTCTTTGCCATCTGAACTAAATAAAATGGAATCAGAAACGATGGTTAGGGTAGCTGAAATTTCAATTGACGGGAAAAATACTCTTATTCCAAGAGCAAATCTCGAAATGGTAGAATTACAGTGAGCAGCGTATTAACTAAAGACGATAAAGCATTTTTATCCAAGCTTGCTCGTAAGATAGTAGAGTTAAAATTAGTAACTCCTTCAATCTTCTTTTTAGAGATGGTAAAGCCATTAAATTTTATCGGAAGTCAAACAATGGTATTTTTTGGGCCAATAATTAGTGCATTTGTCAAAACAGATGGTTATTATAGGGCTGCTGAATTGTTCGAAGAACATTCTAGCGTAGAATTTTTAATTTGTGAGTTAGAGCGATTAGGTAAAGATGAACAATAAACAACTGAAAACATATGCTTTAGGCTTTTTAGGTATTACTCTTTTTACCTTTGTTTTGACCCAACTTCCAGATTCAATTCATATTTTCAAATCAGAAAGAGCAGTAATGTTCATCCTTTTATTGACCATTATTATGGTAATGTTAAATGAAGTAAAACAAGCTAGAATTGCATCTGATTCAATTTTTTTACGCACTATCCCAGGATTAAAAGCAGTAGAAGAAGCTGTAGGTCGTTCCACTGAGATGGGTCGTCCTATTCTTTATGTTCCAGGTATTATGGATATGAATGAAGTAGAGACTGTTGCTGGTGTAATTATTTTAGGTCATGTTGCTCAAATGACTGCACAGTATGAAACAAGTCTAGATGTTCCGGTTGCAAGATCAATTGTAATGCAAGCTGCTAGAGAATCTTGTAAAGAGGCATATTTAACGCAAGGACGTCCTGAGATGTTTAATGAAGATATGGTACACTATGTTACCGATGATCAATTTGCTTATGCAGCAGGAGTAAATGGTATTATGCAAAGAGATAAGCCGGCTGCATGTATGTATATGGGTAAATTTTATGCAGAATCACTTTTATTTGCAGAGACTGGTAATAGTATTGGGGCAATTCAGATTGCAGGGACTGCATCTCAAGCACAAATTCCTTTCTTCGTAACTGCTTGTGACTATACATTGATGGGTGAAGAATATTTTGCAGCTAGTGCATATTTATCAAGAAAACCAGAATTAATTGCAGGGGTAAAGACACAAGATATGGTAAAACTTATATTGATTACCTTTATCATAACTGCATTATTATCACGATCTCTTTTTGACTTAGGATTAACAGATTTTAATCTTTTAACATGGTTGGGCTTATAAGATGGTACTAAAAAGATATATCCCAATCGGTATTGTTGCATTTTTCGGATCATTAACTTTATTTGGGTGGTTTATCGAAAATGAATCAATCGAGGCTTTTGTCAATGATGATGCGACTCAATGGTATGATATTATTGCGAGTTTTGCGATTTTCCTTGGAGCATTAAATCTATTAAAATTACAATTCTTAAAAGTAGTAAAAAGGCAATCTGGATGGCAATACAGTGTTGTTGCTATTGCATCATTCTTTTTTGCTTTCATTATTGGCTTTTTTATGAAGGGGGCATTTTTTGTAGGTGAAGAGGTTTATTTCACACAAAAAGCTGCTGAACAAGCAATTATAGCATCTGGATCTGCTGAGACTGTAAAAGCAGTAGAATGGGGAGCACATATCTCAACAGAAGGCGGTTTATTCAAGTGGATGTTTGATAATATCTTTACTCCTTTATCTGCAACGATGTTTGCATTGCTTGCATTCTATGTTGCTTCTGCATCATACCGTGCATTTAGAGCGAGAAATTTTGAAGCTACATTGCTGCTTCTAGCTGGTATCATTATTATGTTAGGTAGAGTACCTGTAGGTAGTTTAATCACACCTTGGATGATTATGTATTTATTAGTGTTTGTTGGTACAATTTTTGCAAATATTTATCTAAAGAATCGTAAGATTGTTTTTGGTGTATTTGTTTCAGGTTTATTAGGAGTTACTTTGTTGGGAATGAATATGAACTGGAGTCCAACTGAGCCTGCAATATTCTTCTTACCATCGTTACAAGAATGGATTTATACAGTGCCAAATTTAGCAGGAGCAAGAGCAATCATGATTGGAATTGGTTTAGGAATTATTGTGACTAGTTTGCGATACATATTTGGATTAGAAAAATCATATATAGGTGATCAATGAGATTTTTAGAAGACATGATATTGAAATTAGGTTCTGTCGATAGAAGATTTATCTTTCTATTGATTGGTTTAGCTGTATTTATACCGCTTTTACGTCCAATAGATTTGCCAATAAAAGAAACACCGACCACTAGAAAAGTATATGATGCAATTGAAGCAATTCCTGCTAATTCAAAGGTATTAATGTCATTTGATTATGGTCCGAGCACTAAACCTGAGATTCATCCAATGACATTAGGAGTAATGAGACAAGTATTGCGTAATGGTCATCAAATTTATATTACGTGTTTGTGGCCTGATGGACTATATATGGCTCTTGATGCATTAGAAGAGATTAATCAAGAGTTTGAATTGGTAGAATACGAAGATTATGTATTGTTAGGTTTTAGACCAGGAAATGAAGCAATTGTAAAAGGTCTCGCTAGTGATTTACGTAAGGTATATACCGTTGACTCTAAAGGAACAATGCTTGCAGATATTCCTATGATGGAAGGGATTAACAATTTAAAAGATTTTCAGTTTATTTTTACAGGATCTGCCGGATATCCAGGAACATTTGAATGGGTACAGTATGGAGGAGATCCAACCGGTGTACCGCTTTCATCTGGAACAACATCTATTCAGGTAAATGAAGTGATGCCTTATGTTCAAAGTGGACAAGTAAAAGGAATTCTTGCTGGTATGCCTGGCGCCGCAGAATATGAATCATTAATAGCTACGCCTGGTATTGCAATTCAAGGAATGGCTGCACAATCATTTGCTCACCTTATTATTGTATTGTTTATTGTTTTGGGTAATCTAGCATATTTTATAACAGAGAGAAGAGAGAGGAAATATTAATATGGCATTTTCTACTATTTTCGGTGCATGGATTGCAGCATTTTTAACACTAGGAATCCTATCTTATCTCTATAGAGATAATCCTTTCTATAAAGTTGCAGAACACGTCTTTGTTGGTGTGTCAGCCGCTTACTGGGCAGCAACGTTTTATTGGACACAAATTTATCCAAATTTATTCGGAAGACTATTTCCTAAAGATGGTCCCTTAGCTTTCATTGCTGAGGTTGATTTTAATCATGAATTTAATGTGCTTTATTTTTTCCCATTATTGCTAGGTATAATGATGTTGCTTAGTATTTTTAAGCAATTTAGTTGGATGGCAAGATGGGGTATTGCTTACACGGTAGGTATCGCAGCGGGATTAAAGGCGTACGGATATTTAAGCTCTAATGTACTGAGTCAAATTAGTGCTAGTGCGGTAGATATATTTAGCGGATCTTTACCATTTTTTAATATGTCTGGAGATAGTGTATTTAATAATATTGTTATTTTAGTGGGTACAATAAGTGCCTTGATGTATTTCTATTTCTCAAGAGAACAAACCGGTTCTTATGGAAAATTTACTCGATTAGGAATTTATTTCTTGATGATTAGTTTTGGTGCTTCATTTGGTTTTGCTGTAATGGGCAGAATATCACTTCTAATTGGTCGTTTCAATGACCTTATCCTTTTCTCATCATCAGACTATAATTATGGTACATTATATATGATGGCCTTTATTGTAGCAGTGCTTGGTTTCTGGTCGTTTAAGAATCCAGAAAAAACAGGAGAATAATAAGTGAACAAATCGGATATTAGAAAAATTATTGCTGAAAGCATTCTTGCAGATGGAATGTCCCCAATTATTGATTTAGAGAAATCGCATGGATCTTGGTTAGTAGACAAAGTAAATGGAAAAGAATATTTAGATTTATTCTCTATGTTTGCTTCTTTATCTGTTGGATATAATCATCCATACGTATTAGAACAATCAGAGCGCTTGAGAATCGCTGCAATTAATAAGCCTACTAATTCTGATGTATATTCACAAGAAATGGCCGAATTTATGCACACATTTAAACGTGTTGCGCAACCAGATTATTTGCCTCACACTTTTTTTATTGAAGGCGGAGGGCTTGCAGTGGAAAATGCATTAAAAGTAGCATTTGATTGGAAACGTAGAAAAAATTTAGCAAAAGGAATTAGTGCAAAAGGTGAAAAAGTTATTCATTTTAAGCAGTGCTTCCATGGAAGAACTGGATATACAATGTCCTTAACTGACTCTCCAGACAAGAGAAAAACAATGTATTTTCCAAAATTTGATTGGCCAAGAGTAACCAATCCCAAAATAGTCTTTCCATTAGAGGATAATTTAGATCAAGTTATAGCCGCAGAAAAGCAGTCATTACAAGAAATAAAAGATGCTATTGCAGCTAACCCAGATAATATTGCTTCTATTATTTTAGAGCCAATTCAAGGTGAAGGTGGTGATAACCATTTCCGATTAGAGTTTATGAGTGCGCTACGAGAGATTGCTGATGAAAATGAAATCATGCTGATTCACGACGAAGTGCAAACGGGTATAGGTGTTACAGGAAAAATGTGGGCACATCAACATTTTGGATCATCTGCAAGACCTGATATTATCTCATTTGGTAAGAAGACTCAAGTATGCGGTATTGCTGTAAGTAATCGCGTAGATGAAGTAGAGGGTAATGTATTTCAAGAATCAAGTCGTATTAATTCAACATGGGGTGGAAGTTTGGTTGATATGGTCCGTCTTACTATCTATCTAGAACTAATAGAGAAAGAAAATTTAGTTGAAAAAGCAGCTGAAACTGGAACATATTTACTGGAAAATATCAATAGCCTTCAAAGTGAATTTCCTAATCTTGTTTCCAATGCAAGAGGACAAGGTCTATACTGTGCCTTTGATTTGCCTTCAAGCGAACAGCGAGATAAATTGGCAGACCTTCTCATAGAAGAAGGGTCAATATTATTGGGATCTGGAAACTATTCTATACGATTTAGACCGCATTTAAATGTGACGAAATCAGATATTGATTTTGGTATGGACTGTTTTAAGCGCGCGCTAAATAAGTTGGCATAATGTCTAGTAAGGGCAAATTATTTGTCGTAGCTACACCAATCGGCAATCTAGAAGACTTTACGTTCCGCGCAGTAGAAACTTTGAAAAATGTACACTGTGTTTTTGCAGAAGATACACGCACATCAAAAAAATTAATGACCCATTATGACATCGATACAAAGCTATATAGTTACCATGATTATAGTAGCGATAAAGATATTGCTCGTGTTGTGAATACCTTAAATGAAAACAAAGATGTTGCTTTGATTTCAGATGCCGGAACACCCACGATTAGCGATCCTGGATACAGTTTAATGAGAGCATGTATTGATGCAGATGTTGATATTGTGCCAATACCGGGCGCATCAGCTTTAACTGCTGCTATTAGCGTATCAGGATTGCCTTCAGATGCTTTTACATTTATAGGGTTTTTGCCAACAAAAAAAGGCAGACAAAAGAAAATTTCTTTTTTAAAAGATTTAGATACTACTATAGTATTATTTGAGAGTCCTCATCGACTAATAAAGACGCTAAATCAGCTAAAAGAAGCTCTAGGCGAAAGGCCTGTTGTTGTCGGTCGAGAATTAACAAAGTTGTATGAAGAGATTATTAGAGGTAATTTTAGCAGTACAATTGATTTTTTTGATTCAAAAAAGATTAAAGGTGAAATAGTAATTATGATTGGAAAAAATGATGACAGAATCCATTTCTAACGGGAAATTTATTACATTTGAAGGTGTAGATGGTTGCGGAAAATCTACACAAGCTGAAAAGTTAGTTGATAAACTTGCTGAGATTGAAATTTCGGCAGTTACGGTCAGAGAGCCAGGAGGAGATCCTATCTCTGAAGCTATTAGAAAGCTTTTATTGCATGCTGAAGAGTCTATGTCAGATCGCGCTGAGGCATTATTGATGATTTCCAGTAGAGCGCAGTTGACAGACAAGGTAATCTTACCTCAAATAATTAACGGAAAATGGGTGGTAGCAGATCGCTATGCAGATTCAACATTGGCATACCAAGGCGGTGGAAGAGGGTTGAGCGTTAGTGCGTTAGAAGAGATAAATAGTTTTGGAACCTATACCTTAAAGCCTGATATTACATTTTTTATTGACCTCCCTATAGAAAAAGCAAATGAAAGAATGTCAGTTTCAAGAGATAGAATTGAGAGCGAAGGGTCTAATTTTCAAGAAAGAGTGCGTGATCAATATCTAGCATTAAATGCGAAAGAACCCAATAGAGTTATTCTAATTAATGGAGACCAATCCATTGATAAGGTATTTGAAGATATATGGACTGCAATGCAGGAAAAACTTGGATTATGAGTTGGATTAAAAGAACATCAATTATTGTTATAGCTGTAACGGTATTTTCAATTGGAGTATTGCGCAGTCAACAGCTCGATGTCTATCGTGAAATAGCACGATCACAACAGCAGATTATGACTGTTTATAAATATCTTCTAACCGAATATATTCATGAGTTAGATGTGCCAACATTAACCACTAAGATAATTAATTCTATGTTAGAAAATTTTGATCCATATACAGAATATTACGAAGAGAAGGATTTAGAAGATTTATCCATTAAGACAGATGGTGAATTTAGCGGAGTTGGTCTTCAGATATATATGTATGAAGATCAATTGACAGTTGTAGGGCCTATTGAAGGATCTCCAGCATCTCGTGCTGGTATTTTTACGGGCGATGAAATCATGAATATTGATGGCGAGCCTACCAAAGGGTTGGAATTAAAAGATGCGACCAATAAGATTAGAGGCGATCGAGGAACAGATGTCATTTTGACTATAAAAAAACCAATTACGGGCGAAACAGAAGATTACACTATCACTCGAGATATTATTACAATTAAAGACATTCCTTACTATGGAATGGCAAGTCCAGAAGTAGGATATCTTAGAATTACAAACTTTTCAAATAATACGGTAGGTGAAACTAGAGATGCCTTTCTTTCTCTGATGGGAGAAGGTGCTGACAACATTATTATCGATTTAAGAGATAATCCAGGCGGACTATTATCTTCATCTTTAGATATCTTAGATTTAATTCTACCAAAAGACCTAGAAATGGTTTCAACAAAAGGTAGAAAAGGAAGAAATTTAAAAAATTATAAATCTCTCAATAATGCATTTTTACCAAGCTCAATAGATATTGCAGTCTTAATTAATGGCGGTAGCGCATCAGCAAGTGAAATTGTCGCTGGAGTATTGCAGGATCATGATAGAGCTGTTGTGTTAGGGGATCAGTCTTTTGGAAAAGGTTTAGTTCAAACTGTGATAGGAATAAATCAAGAAACTGCTCTAAAAATTACCAATTCTAAGTATTACATTCCGAGTGGACGCTCTATTCAAAAACGTAAGTTTATTGATGAGGATTTAATAGCAGACAGCGATATTGTTGCAGATTCACTATTTCAGACGATGTCAGGAAGGCCTGTATTGGGCGATGGAGGAATTTCACCCGATATCGTAGTTAAAGATGAAGGGTCCTATCCGTTAGCAGCATCTATTTTGAGAAACGGTGGCTATTTCCGATTTGTACAACAGTCTAGCGATCAATATGGATCAATGGATGAAGTAATGGCTGATGCTAATTTGATGAATAATTTCAAAGCTTTTATTGATGAGAATGACATTGAAGGTTATGTGAACGGTGAAGACGATCTTGAAACAGCAAAAGAAAAAGTATCGGAAGAAAATAAAGATAATATTTTCTTGCGCAATGCTTTTAGTGTTATAGAGAGACAAATCGATAAAACACAATCAGAGATGTTTGAAAATGAAAATGATGTTATTAAGAGAATGATTCTAGGAGAATTTGCTTTCTATTATGATGGAAACAATGGAAAATATGATTTATACCTTAAAGACGATAAAGTTGTTATTAAAGCATTAGAAGTTTTGATGGACGATGCTATATACTCTTCTCTATTAACAGTCCCTGAACCTGATCAGGTTACAGCAAGTAAAAGCTAAATACAGATGACCTCTAAAATGCATGCAGGTTTTAGTGTAAGTTCATTCTTTAAACATAATAATATTGATACTGTTTTTACCTTGTGTGGAGGCCATATCTCTCCAATTCTTGTTGGGTGTGAAAAAGAAGGGATTGATATTGTTCAAGTTCGCGATGAAGCTTCTACAGTATTTGCAGCAGATGCAACATCAAGATTAACCAATACAGTTGGGGTAGCAATTGTAACAGCGGGGCCTGGTGTTACCAATACAATTACTGCCATTAAAAATGCTGAAATGGCACAATCGCCATTAATCTTAATTGGCGGTGCTGCTGCCACATTATTAAAAGGAAGAGGTTCCTTACAAGATATCGATCAAATGAGCCTATTAAAGCCCCATGTAAAGTGGGCTACTACCGTTAATAAAACACGTGATATTATACCCACGCTTACCAATGCGCTTAATACAGCAGTTTCAGGCGTCCCTGGGCCGGTATTTGTTGAATTACCAATTGATTTATTGTATCCAGAACAAAGCATTCGCGATCAACATGAAAGCCAGTTACCATCTAAAGGATTAATAGGGAAGATTATGAGATGGTATGTGAATCGACATTTAAATGATATGTTTTCATCAAAAAAGTCTTCAATTCGTATTAGAAAACAAACTGATCTTATGGCAAAACAAAGAGATATTGATAAAGCAGCATTAACAATTGTGAGCGCAAAAAAACCTGTTATACTATTAGGAAACCAAATAACACAAAACAAAGAGTTTTTAGCAATGTTTATTAAGAGCTTAAACAAACTATCTATTCCTACATATACATCTGGTATGTCTAGAGGATGTTTTGGAAAAGAAGATGACTTCTTTTTTCGTCACAATCGAAAACATGCACTAAAGAATGCTGATGTAGTTATTACGGCTGGTGTTCCGTTAGATTTTCGTCTGAATTATGGATTTTCAATCAACTCAAATGCCAAGATTATTGCGATCAATAAAAGCAAAGAGGATGTGAGTAAAAATAGAAAGCCTTTCTTGGGTATTAAAGGAGATCCTACGCGTACTATTTGTGAGATAGCAAAAGTAATTAATCCTCCACAATGCGAAGAATGGATTAAAGAGTTAACAGTTTTTGAACATAAAAGAGATAATCAAATCATAGAACAGGCATCTACAAATACAGAATTTGTAAATCCAATTCATTTATGCAGCACTGTTAATGATATGGTAGATGACGAAAGTATTTTGATTGCAGATGGAGGAGATTTTGTTGGAACAGCTTCATATACTATTAGGCCAAGAGGGCCATTAGGGTGGTTAGATCCAGGTCCATTTGGAACACTAGGAGTTGGAGGAGGTTTTGCTTTAGGTGCAAAGAGTGCATTTAAAGATAAAGAAGTATGGATTATTTATGGCGATGGAGCATGCGGGTTTAGTTTAGCAGAATTTGATACATTTTGTCGACACAAATTACCCGTAATCGCAGTCGTAGGAAATGATGCTTCATGGCAACAAATTGCACGGGAACAGGTAGACATGTTAGGCAGCGCTATTGGAACAGATTTAAATGATACAAATTATCATCAAGTAGCAATTGGTTATGGCGCTAAAGGATATTTTGTTGATAATCCTGATCAACTTAAAGAAACATTACAACAAGCCAAAGAAGATGCAAAAAATGGACATCCAGTTTTAGTAAATGTACGTATTGGAAAAACCGATTTTAGAAAAGGCTCCATATCAGTATGATAAAAAAAATTAAATTTTTAACCATCCTTATTATGGCATATTTTTATATTAATGTTGGTATAAAACATTTTACAGAGCCAGAATGGTTTTTACAGATTATGCCACCAAGTTTTCCATTTCACTTAGCATCGGTATATATTAGTGGTTTTTTCGAAGTATTATTTGGATTCCTACTGCTTATCCCTAAAACACGTTATTATGCTGCCTGGGGGCTTATTATGCTCTTAATTGCAGTATTTCCTGCTAATATCTACTTGGCGCTAACCAATGGAGCAGCAATGGATATCACTCCAGCAGTTGCCTGGGGAAGATTGCCTTTTCAATTAGTGTTTATTGGACTCGCATACTGGCACTCAAAAGATGTTTGAAAAATTGCTCAATAAAATTATGCAATTTTTTGCTTGGTTTATTATTAATTCAAAAGATGAATAGGAGATAGTAATGTTTAAGAAAATTATCATATCAATGTTTTTGTTTGGAGTTATTGTTGCAAACGATAAACAAAAAGTAATATTGATTACTGGTACCGCACACGGTATCGGAAAGTCTACTGCAGAATATTTAATTGATAAAGGTCATATTATTTATGGTGGAGATATTCTTGTTGAAGAAAACCTGTATTTAAATGATATTGGGGGCGTAGCACTAAAGATGGATGTTACTAAACAAGAAGATGTCGATAATGCTATTAATCGAGTTATTGCTGAACAAGGAAGGATAGATGTTTTAGTGAACAATGCTGGCATTGCTGTTGGTAGTGCTATTGAAGATGTTTCAATGGAAGATGCGATGTATCAATTTGAAGTAAATTTATTTGGTATTGGAAGAACCGTTAAAGCAACTTTGCCTCATATGCGATCACAGGGCAGTGGAACTATTATCAATATTTCTTCAGTATTAGGTAAAGCATATAATCCTCTTTATGGATGGTATGTTTCATCCAAACATGCACTTGAAGGTTGGTCAGATGTTTTAAGATTAGAAGTTGAACAGTTTGGCATAGACGTAGTAATCATTGAGCCAGGCATGATCAAAACAAACATTGGTAATTATTCAGCAAGATATTTTGAAAAATATAGCAAAAATTCAGAATATGAAAATTTTTATGGCTCTCCAGACGATAAAGAGGAGAATACGTTCGATAGTTATTCAGATCCCATAGTTATAGCAAAAGTAATTGATAAAGCAATAAGTGCAAAAAATCCTAAAACAAGATATTCAGCTGGTGCATATAGCTGGATACTTTTAACAATGAGAGGTATATTACCAGATAAATGGTTTGACAATTTCATTGTAAAAGTTACAGGTTAAGCTGTAGTTTAAAAATTTGGGGCGATTAGCTCAGTTGGTTAGAGCATCTGCTCGACATGTAGAGGGTCGGGAGTTCGAATCTCTCATCGCCCACAATCAATTTCTAATATATGATAATTGAATCCTGATTTATTTATTCCTAGATTAGGCTAGGTAGCCAACTAAAATTAATTGTAAAAAGGAGACATCCATTATGTATTTAAAAGCATTAGAAAATAAACTCGATGAATTCCATCTACTTAAACATCCCTTTTATGTAGCATGGAATAACGGAGAATTAACTCAAGAAATTTTACAGGACTATGCTGAGCAGTATTATCAGCATATCAAAGCATTTCCACGTTATATCAGCGCAACACATTCACTATGCGAAGATATTGAGCAGCGTAAAATTCTCTTAGATAATTTAAGTGATGAAGAAGATTTTGAAAAAGATCATCCAATGCTTTGGAAGCAATTTGCATTAGCGGTAGGAGCAGATGAAAATGATGTAGAAACAATTAAGCAAGCAGACTTTACCAAAGATATGATTGCTAATTTTTTCAGACTTGCACGTTCTAGTTATGCAGAAGGTTTGGGGTCATTATATGCATATGAGCGTCAAGTTCCTGAAATTGCAGATACAAAAATCAAAGGATTGATTGACCATTATAATGTATCATCAGATGCAGGATTAGAATATTTTGTTGTTCATAAAGATGCTGATGTAGAGCATCGTGAACAAAGTGCGATATTAATGAATCAGTTATCTGAAGAAGATAGAAAACTTGCTGAAGAAGCAGGAATGTCTACAGTAAAGATGTTATGGGGTTTCCTATCAGGTCTTTGTGAGAAGCATGACATTAAAATGGAAGGAAATTAAATATGCGATACCTAATGATATCTCTCTTTGTTTTTTCTTCAATGGTTTTTGCGCAGAATGAAGACTCAGCAACTTCTTCATCTGGATGGGGTATATATGGAGGGGTTCAATCTATGCAAGTGTCAGGCGTAGAAGATGATGCAAGCGATGAAGAACTTAACAGTTTCTCTACAGATCGTTTAAATTCATTTTATATTGGTGTTTGGAAAAATACTGACTGGAAAATTGGTTCATTGCCAATCACTATTGGTGCTGAACTAGGACATCGAGGGACTGTATCGAAGACTGATCTTGAATTTCCTGATGGCGCAATTTTAGATTTCGAAGCCGAAATATTAATTACCTATCTTGATTTATGGGCATCAGCAAATTATGCTATGTCAGATAAGTTTAATTTATGGATTGGTCCTATGTTAGGTATTCATCTGGACGATAAAATTAAATTCTTAGGTCTTGATATTACAGAGAGCGAAGATGTTGATTTCGACTTTGATGAAAATGATTATGGAATTCTTCTAGGTGCTGGATATTCACTAACAGATAATATGAGTTTGAATTTTGGTGTTTATCGCGGATTAAAAGATCATAATCCTGGCAAGTTTAATAATCTATTTTTAGATATTGGATATAGTTTCTAATCTAAATAGAACACTATTTACCGTTGTATACTTTGTCCCAATCTATATTGTCTGCTAAAGGAATACCTTCAGATTTTGAGATAAAGAAAAACCAATGTTTTGTGAAAGCTAGGCTAGGTATAATATATTTTTTTCTGCCATCTTCTTTGCATGACCTCAAAATAAAATATCCTTTCTTTTGTCCTGAAGCAATAAAAGTAACAAAAGATGACTTCGATCCAAATTTTGGATGCAATCTGTTATAAACATCGGAAGCAGTTATTGGGTTATCTTCAAGGAATTTTTTCATAATATATAGCATAGCAACTCTTGTTTGCACAGATTTCAGAAAAAAGTTTTTTGCAGCTTCATGTTCAGGGTTACCTTCAGATGCCGTGAGTGCATTAAATAGATTTTTTGTCTTTAATGCACATTCCTGCTTTGTACGTAATTTTTTCACAAAAGGAAATCTAATAAAATAACTTATTCATATAAAGTTTTAATTTTATATAGTTTTCATTTGTTTGAAGTTAGAATATAATTTAGTATAATTAGCGCAATATTTATGAAGATAGAAGATATAAAGAAAACGATTACTATAGTTCATGATTATCCTATTCAAGGGATAGTATTCAAAGACATTACTACTCTATTAGAAGATCCTGAAGCATTTAAAGCGACTGTAGACTTAATGATTGAGAGAATCTCTCATTTAGAATTTGATAAAGTAGTGGGAGTAGAATCCAGAGGTTTCTTCTGGTCAGCACCTGTTGCTTATGCACTATCTAAATCATTCGTCTTAGCTAGAAAACCTGGGAAATTACCTAGAGAGGCTGCAGAGAAACATTTTACGCTAGAATATGGAACCAATAGTGTTCATATTCATAAAGATGCGATTAGCCCTGGTGACAAGATTCTTGTAGTAGATGACTTAATTGCTACAGGAGGTACTGCAATTGCTACAGCGGATTTATGTAGCGAATTAGGTGCCACTGATATCCATACATTATGCTTGATTGATTTACCACATTTAGGCGGATCAAAGAAGCTTGCAGAAAAGTATGGTGAAGTAATTACTATTTTAGATTACTGATTATTCTTTATCGAACATGGTAGAGAATTGGAGAAATTTGATATAATCTCCAGATACACTGAGTGTTCCATTAGCTAACGCACGTTTCGCATCTGTAATACCTAAAACAACACCTTTCCATGTAGACGTCTCAACTGTTACGGTGATTTCGCTATCTATTGGGATATGATGAACAATTTCAGCAATATTGTTACGAATCATAATACCGAACTGTTTTCCAGTATCGCTCATAGTAAATCCAATTGTAATCAATTTATTTTTAGCCTTTTCAGGATTTAATTTGGGAGGCATAGCTTGAAAGAAAGTTTCAATAGGAATTTCACGAATCTGTTCTTCAGATAATTCATAGGTGAGTTCTGGAGTAATAACGCCTGTCATTTCATATGCTTCAGATAGGTAATAATTTCTAGCAATAGGATTGGTTTCTTCGTTAGATAATGCTTCTAGTGATTGTGCATACAAATTCTTCAATTCTTTATCATTTGGAAAGTTAGTAACACCGATATCGCTTAATTCAGCTGCCCATTGAAATTCTTTTTTTGTAAGTGCATCATTAATCAAAACTATTAATTCGTCTTTAGATCCAATAATATCCAATAATTTTTTATTACGTTCTTTCTTTGATAAAGGCTCTAAATTGACAGCATTCCCATCAAAAAATCCTAAATATCCATTATATACATTTCGAATACTCCAAGATACTTTTCCATATTGTTCTCTTAAATCAAAGTTTTCTTTAAAAAAAGCTGGATATTCAAACTCTTCCACAAGCTCATCGGGTGTTTTTCCTTTGTTGGCACCTCTGATAGCATAATCATGAATATATTGAATAGCATCGCGATAAATAGTTAAACGACTATTTACTTCTTCTTTTCCGGATAAATAAGGACCATGTGAGCTCACCAAATACTCTGGATTATAGGCACGCATTTCATCCACAGATTTGTACCATTTATAGGTATCTCTGTATGATGTTCCTCTTATTGTATACAGGTTTGGAAAGCGCATGTAATAATTGTCACCAGAGAACACTATTTCTTTGTCTTTGTAATAGATGATAATTTGATCATCGGTTTCACCGGGCGAATGAGTGATTTCTAACGTAACACCAGCAATTGTCAATGTGTTCGATTTTCCTTTTAATAATATGGTAGGATAGATTACTGGAGGTTGTTTAAAGCTATAATCCAGCGTAAATCCTAACCCATGTCCTCGTTGCAGTTCTTTTGGTAGAAAGAAACCAAACTGTTTCATTCCTCTTTCTGTTAGAATTGGTTTGAGTAATGTGTTTGAGTTATAAAATCCTTTTTCAAAGGTTTCGTGAGCATATACCTCTGTATTTTGATCAATAAAAGGGGCAGCGCCTCTCCAATGATCGACATGAGAATGAGTGTAAAAAACAGCATCAATAGGTTGATTAGATATTTCTTCAAATCGTTCTCTAATTTCTGCTGCTAAAATGTCACTTTCAGTAACATCGATAATAATATTGCCCCCATCTCCAACAATTAGTATTGAATTTGCCAAACCATAACCTATCGCAACATAGACGTTGTCTACTACTTGATAGATATCTTTTTCAAAATAATAGTCATCATCTACTTTAATCTCGTGGTTAAAATCTTGAGAACTATCCGATATTTCTTTTTTTTCCTCGGAACAATTAAGTATGAAAGCACATAGTATGATTAATTGAAATATTTTATATGGCATTTTGAAATATACATCATTATAAACAATATTTTTAAATAAATTACGTAACAATTATGAGTCACATTTCGTTCGCAAAAGATAAGTTTATTCCTACTAGTGAGGTAAGTCTAAGTATTTCTGATAATTTTTTAAGTGTTATTAGAGGGTATCAAGTATTTACTTTTCTAAAGACAGTTAATGGAGGAAAACCCGTCTTTTTGGACCACCACCTTGATAGAGTGTTATCAAATGCACAAACGATGAATATGATTGTAAAGCAGTCTCGTGAAGAGATTAATGATATTATCAATGAAACATTAAATCATAACAATTTTAATGAATCAGAATGCAATCTTATGATCTTATTTGCTGGAACAAAAGCTACTGATACTTCGGGTCTTATTTCCGATAGCCCAGTAGACTTATTTGTTATTATTACTCCAATAAAGATTTGTCCAGAAAAATACTATCAGGAGGGTATTGCTATAGGATGTTTTGAGGACAAACGCTCTAATGATGGAGAACTAAAAGCACCATATAACTATTTTGGAGGCCTTAAAGCGCAACAAACATTGGTGCAGAATGGTGAATATGATGAGGCGCTATATATAAGCAATAATAAAATTTTAGAAGGAACTACTTTTTCATTTTTTGCAGTAGAAAATGATGGGAAGATTATTACTCCTAAAGCAGATGGAAAAATCTTGCGCAGTATTACTCGACTCGCATTGCTCAATATCTTTAAAGAGCAGAAAATCCATGCAGAAGAAACTAACATGTTTATTGACAGTATTTCTTCATATAAAGAAGCCTTTATTGCATCATCTAATCGAGGAGTTATTCCAGTAATATCTATTGATGGAAATATGGTGGGTAATGGTCAAGTGGGAGATGTTACTAAGCAAGTGATGGCTCTTTACGCCAAAGCTATCAATTTTTAATATAGGTTATTTTGATAGAGACACTTATATTTTGTTCATAATACCAGGAACAATATCCAAAAAGTGGTCGTTTACAGTATTATAAACAAATAACTCAAAGGTGAAAAAATGAAATATTTACAAATATTAGTTTTATCAAGTCTGTTTATCTCTTCATGTGCAATGAATGCACCAACTGCATCTGCTGAATCTAATGATTTTACATTAGGTAAGGTTCAAGCTCAACTTTCAGAAGGAATGAGTTCCTCTGAGGTAGTAGCATTGCTAGGATCTCCAAATCTCGTAACTAGTACTCAAGGCGGTGGCGAAGCATGGACTTATGACAAAGTTTCTCAAGAGTCAGAGTCTTCAAGCGTAGCAGGAGCAGGGATGGGTTCCAGTGGAAACTTCTTCGGTATTTTTGGTGGTGGACGTAACAAGAATTCTACTGCAAGCAAGAATTTAACCTTGATTGTTAAATTTGATGCAAATGGAATTGTTTCTAGCTATAAATATCAAAGTATTAAATACTAAATGAGAAACATATCTCTCTCTTTTATTCTAGTAGCTATCTTGCTATTTGTAGGATGTGCTCCCGGTGCATCTGATCGTACAACCGCTGTAAAGCGAGCAATCGAAACTAGAGAATATAATGTTGATACGAAAACATTAATGAGCGCTTCAGTAGGCGCTTTTCAAGACTTAGGGTATACTATTGATGTTCTTAATAGTGATTACGGTCTTATTACTGGAAGTAGGACTCAAGGAACGCAGACAATAGAGAATGACTCCAGCATTTTAGAAGGGATAATGTCAGGACTTTTTGGATTGGATAATCGTTCTGATGACATTTTGATTATGCCGTTGAAGTTATCAGCAACCATCACTGTCAAAGAAGTGTCTTCAGATCCTCTCATTTCCTCATTACGAGTCAATTTTGAGAGCGGTGGAAAGAAATATTCTGATTTATTTTTTAGATCTTTTTTTGCTGCTATAGATCAATCGTTATTTCTTCAGACAGAAACTGAGTAAAGATGTCAAAAAAACAAATATTTTCATTATTTATTGCTGTTAATTTTCTCTTAATTAGTTGTAGCTCTTCAAGCTCATCAAAGAAGAAATCTGTTGCAGCACAACGCGCTGTTGAAACAAGAGAGTATGCCGTAGATACAAAATCATTGATGACATCTTCTATAGGCGCTTTCCAAGATCTTGGATTTACTATTGATACTCTTAGCGAAGAATTTGGTTTAATTACGGCTAGCAAAGTTGAAGAAGAGAAAGAGGAAGAAGATGATGGATTTTCAGCCGGACAAATACTAGGTGCATTGCTTATAATTGGTGCATTGATAGCCTTAGATGATATTTTGCCTGATGGTGATGATAACTCTGGCGGCGGCGGTGGTAGTACAACAACGGTTATCAAAGACTATAAGCTTACTGCTACATTAACAGTAAAGCCTATATCAGAAACCGAACCAGTTTTATCATCTTTACGTATCAATTTTGGAGGTAGCGAAAGAAAACGCTCTATGAGGTTCTTTAAAGAATTCTTTACTGCTATCGACAAATCATTATTTTTAGATGAGAATCTAGACGCAGCAGAAGATGTTGATTTAGAAAAAGACAATTAAACACCTTCTTATTTCTCAGATTTTTTCTTATACTTTAATGTCAGAAATTATGATAAGAAAAATCTCACATTATATATTCATCGCATTGCTCTTTTCAGCGCATCTCTTTGCATCCGCTGGAAATAAGAGTCATTCTGCTGAAATGTTAAGTAGGGGACGATTTATTCCTATTGCGATTTCAGATGATTTTTTGGTAACCGCTAAAACTTTCTCATCACTTACGTCTAGAACCGTTGATATTTACGAATTATATAGCGGAATAGGTTCTATGCAAAAAAGTGCAGAATTAACATCGCCAAATCCATTATCTGGAGATGATTTTGGATTTAGTATGGCATT
>JAYZIW010000063.1:0-5190 GCA_036165075.1 Fidelibacterota bacterium
TTTACAGCAAAGAGCATTTTTGAAATTGATAATGATGATCAAGTTCTCCCGGAGATGCGACGTACAGCTAAGATTGTAAACTTCGGTATTATGTATGGCGCTGGCCCGTTTCGTTTAAGTCAAGAGTTGGATGTTCCATTTGGAGAAGCGAAGAAAATAAAAGATGCATATTTCAGTAAGTATAAAGGAATCGAAGATTATATTGCAAAGTCTAAAGTGCTTATCAAATCTGAGAAGTCTGTCGAGACATTATTAGGAAGAAAGAGAGCTGTGTGGGATTCAGATAGTCAGAATAAGATTCGCAGAGATGCAGCTGAACGTATGGCAATCAATATGCCAATTCAAGGGACGGCAGCTGAAATGATTAAGCTGGCAATGATTAAGATATATAAAGATTTAAAAGAAAAAGATTTAAAATCGAAATTGATTTTACAAGTTCATGATGAATTGCTTTTAGAGGTACATAAAGATGAATTAGATTATGTATCAGAAATGGTAGTAAAAAATATGAAAGATGCAATAGAGTTGGATGTTCCAGTAGAGATTGATTGTGGTTTTGGACCATCTTGGTATGAGGCCCACTAAATGAGCTATATTGGACCAAAAGTACACATTGATTTAGAGCAGTTAGCACAAAACTATCAATTGCTTAGCAATGAAGTAGGAAATACTCCTGTGATGGCTACAGTAAAGGCAAATGGTTATGGTCATGGCGCTGTGGAAGTTTCAAAAGTATTAGAAAAAGAAGGGACAAGGTATTTAGCAGTCTTTACACTTGAAGAAGGAATTGAATTACGTGATGCAGGTATTACAACTGATATCCTTATCTATTCAAAATTAGATCCAAATAGACTTTCCGAAGCTGTAACACATAATTTGACATTGAATGTATCATCTTTTGATGATTTACACGCATTGAAAAAACATGAAGGTGGTTTGATAAAGGTGCATTTAAAAATTGATACAGGCATGACACGCTTAGGAGTACCATTAGAACAAGCAGAAGCATTTTTGCAAGAAGCAAATCAAATTGATGGGATTGAAATCGAAGGATTATACTCTCATTTTGCAACGGCAGATGAAGGAGATCTTTCTTATGCCAATGATCAGCTTAATAAGTTCAATGATGTCTTAGCAATTGCAGAAAAATTAGAAATCAATCCTACGTTTATTCATTGTAGTAACAGCGGAGCCATTTTAAATCTTCCAGAATCTCGATTTAATATGGTGAGAGTTGGAATGTTACTTTATGGCGGATTTCCATCCGATGAAGTGCCGCAAGATTTACCAATTAAACCAGTCATGACCTTTACTGCACCTGTGGTAGAGGTAAGAGATGTCAAAGCAGGAACCCATATTAGCTATGGTGGAGTCTATACCACTGAAAAAGACACAAGAATTGCGGTTGTACAAGCTGGGTTTGCAGATGGAGTACCACGTCCTTGGTATGTAGATGGATTTGTAAAGTTTAAAGATCAAAATTTTAAGATTACGGGAAGAATTTGTATGGATCAGCTCATGATTGATATTGGATCAGCCGATATTCAATACGGAGATGAAGTTTTAATCTTTGGCTCCAATGACCATGGAACAATTGATGTTAATGAAATTGCAAAAACTATTAATTCTACTTCTTATGTAATTGTTACTGGAATTGGAATTCGTCCGAAAAGAGTTTTAGATGGCAGAGGAGCAAACTAAAACCTAACCAAGGGTAAATGAAAGGAATTAAGAGGTAATTTTAAACTTTAATCTGCTCCTCATTTTAGTATATGATTTCTACAAAAAAAGGTTCCCCCTTTTTCTTTTTTTACTTATTATACGAACAGATCGCGGGATGGAGCAGCTTGGTAGCTCGTCGGGCTCATAACCCGGAGGTCGTAGGTTCAAATCCTACTCCCGCTACTAACCTCCGATTAACAGATAAAGGAAAACCAAGTATGAAATCATTAAAAATTATTCTTATTTTTATAAGCACTCTAATTTTAACTAACTGCGCTGATAGCAATGATAAAGACCTTATGAAGAAAGCAAATGAATTAGCACAAAAGTATATTATTACTGATGGTCATATTGATATTCCTTGGCGTTTACACAAAGGAGGATATGAAGATTTATCTGTTCGAACTCCTGGAGGAGATTTTGATTATATACGTGCAAAAGAGGGTGGATTAGACGTTCCTTTTATGTCAATATATGTTCCTGCTACATACCAAGTTACTGGTGGAGCTAAGGCAATGGCAGAAGAATTAATTGCGACAGTCGAACAAATTACAATAGATCATCCTGATAAGTTTGAAATAGCACACAATGTTGCAGATGCTGAAAGAATTTTTATTGAAGGAAAAATAGCACTTCCAATGGGGATGGAAAATGGTGCTCCATTGGAGGGTGATTTATCAAACATTCAGCATTTTCGTGATAGAGGAATTAGTTATATCACCTTAACTCATTCTGAAGATAATGATATTTGTGATTCTTCATATAATCTTGGTGAAAGAACTCATAATGGTTTGAGTGATTTTGGTGCAGAGGTTGTTAAAGAGATGAATAGGGTTGGTATAATGGTTGATATTTCTCACGTATCAGATGAAGCATTCTATCAAGTTATGGATGTAACACAAGTCCCTGCAATTGCTTCACACTCATCCGCTAGACATTTCACACCAGGATTTGAACGTAATATGAGCGACGATATGATTAAACGTCTTGCCGAAAATGGTGGAGTCATACAAATCAATTTTGGTTCATCATTTGTTACACAAGAATCACAAGATAAGCGTCGCAGAAATTCTGAAGTAGTAAATCAATTTATGGAAGACAATAATCTGACATCTGACGATTTGAAAGTCAAAGATTTTGCTAAGCAAGTCGCTGAAGAAAACCCTGTATTCTGTGATGTGACTGATGTGGCAGACCACTTTGATCATGTAGTAGACCTAGTTGGTATTGATCATGTTGCTTTTGGATCAGACTATGATGGGGTAGGAGATACGCTTCCTTATGGCTTAAAAGATCCTTCTGATTTTCCTAATCTAATATATCATTTATTAAAGAGAGGGTATTCTGAAGAAGATATTAAGAAGATATCTTATAAGAATGTATGGAGAGTTTGGAAAGCCACCGAAGACTTTGCAAAAGAGCTTTGTGAATGTGGAATGTTAGCAACTGAGTGTTCTACTGAGCATTAAGATAGTATTTGTCTTAGACGTTCATAGACAATTGCGCTAACTGCAGAAGAAACATTTAAAGAATTCATATTATTTGACATTGGAATAGTAGCAGTAAAATCAGAATTTTTTAATACTTGCTTACTTACTCCATTACCTTCTCCACCGAAAATCAATATTGAACGACCTTTTAAATCTATCGAATACCAATCTTGTGAATCGATATTATTTTCAAAACTTGTAATCCAGAAATCATTATCTTTAAAATGCCCAATAGCTTGATTGATATTTACTACAGAGTAGAGAGGTATTTTAGCAAAACCGCCTTGACTAACCTGAGCTACAGCGCTAGTCATAGATACGCTATTTCGATCCGTTATAATCACTCCATCTACATTTCCTCCTGCACAAATACGTAGTATTTGACCTAGATTGTGAGGATCCTGTACTTGATCCAAGATAACATAACATGCATTCTTTTTTTCTGTTGTTGGAAGAGAATAGAAGCTGGATACCTGCGCTTTGATTAATACTCCTTGAGATCTATTAGTGTCAATTTTTTCTCTGAAACTAACACCATTAAGTATAATAACTTTATCTTGAGGTATATTTGCAACCAACTTTTGGAGACCTTCATGATTATATGCAGGAGAATCTTTTTCGATATAAACTTGATTAATTTCTACCAGATTAGACTCCATTGCATCATGACATCCATTAATTCCATATACCGAAATCCGATGTTTTGTAAGTTTGTCCATAAATTTTGATTAAATTTAGGAAAAAAATTGATGATAAAAATTAAAGAATCAGAATTACACCTTTCTTTTGTGAGATCTCGAGGACCTGGCGGTCAAAATGTAAACAAAGTTTCTACTGCTGTTCAGTTGAGATATAATATCCTCAACTCTGACATTCCAGAGGATATTAAAGATAGATTTTGCGAGAAATATAAGAATAGAATCTCGAAGAATGGTGACGTAATCATTCTTGCGCAATCACATCGAACTCAGAGTAAAAATAAGATAGATGCTATCAAAAGATTAGAAAGTTTGTTTTCAGATATAAAGATTCCTATAAAACGAATTGCTACGAAACCTTCTAGAAGTTCTCAAGTTAAAAGGATTGAAAGTAAAAAGAAGAGATCAGTATTGAAGAAAAATAGAAAAAAGGTAACGCTCGATGAGTAAATATGTTCTTATTGTGTTTTTATCTTCTATCCTGATGGGTCAGGATGATGTTGAGAAGAAGAATGTTTCTATTCCAGCTTCTTTATCAGATGAAATGACTGATCTTGAGCTTATGTTAGTTGCTGATATTAACACAAATGACATTTTAAGTGAATTTCTGAAATTAGATGTAGTGTCTAATTCTCTAAAATTAAATGCACCAAAGTACGACCGTTTTGCTAGAAAGAATAATGTTGGAATGTTACTTCCAATCAATACTTCATCTTCGCTGTATTTGGATGCAGGGATTGAAGGTTGGATGGAAGCCAATAAGTATATTCAAGAAAACAATGATAGTTATTCAGTTGGATTTTTTGGTAGCACTGGAGAAAAGTTTAGTTACTACAATTCTAGAAAAGGCTATATCGATGTAGATAATTATTTTAAAGACGCGTGGGACCAAAGAGATATTAATGACTATATTCGTTATATGCATGCTCCCTCATATAGACCTGACACTGAACAAAATACAATATATGATCCCAATCGAACTAAATAAAGCGTTACACGGCGTCGTAGATCTTGATAATTCATTATTTCATGAGCACGTATTAGGAATTACTACAAATTCAAAAGAAGTGGGTTCTGGATTCATATTTATTGCTATTAGCGGATCTAAATTTGATGGTAATAATTTTATAGATGAAGCTCTAGATAATGGGGCAATATGCGTGATTAGCGATTCAAATGATATTGAACATACCGATAAGATTTTTAAGGTAGAGAATGCCAGAGAATCATTGGGAAAGATTTCGGCTAATTTCTATAACAATCCTCAAGATAAAATTAAA
>JAYZIW010000064.1:0-18037 GCA_036165075.1 Fidelibacterota bacterium
TAGTTGGTACGGGCACAATTGGTGAACCACTAATTGGCATCTTATGTGAACAGAAAAGCAATCTTGGTATTGATGAAGTAACATTTCATAAACATTCTCCCTTAACAAAAGATAAACCAAAAATTGAGAACTTAATAAGAAAAGGTGCAAGACTTTCTGTTCTTGAACATAAAGTCGATGCTTTTAAGGCTATTGGTTTAGAGCCAGAATTCACATTAGATGAAGCGATTGCAAGAAGTTCAGTCGTTATTGATTGTACTCCAGGAGGTTCTGGGCTTAAAAATAAAGAACAATATTACAATAAATATACTGATCGTGTAAAAGGGTTTTTAGCTCAAGGTAGTGAGAATGGATTTGGAAAAAAATATGCACGAGGTATCAATGATCATGTTATCGGATCTAATGATCAATTTCTGCAAGTTGTGTCATGTAATACTCACAATATTGCATGTTTAGTCAATACACTAGCACTCAGCATTGCGCCAGACAATCTTGTAGATGGTAGGTTTGTATGTATTCGTAGAAGCAATGATATTAGTCAAACAGCAAGTTATGTTCCTGCACCAACAGTAAATGGGCATGCTCATGAGACATATGGAACACATCATGCTGAAGATGCTGTAGGCTTATTTAAGACAATGGATCTTGATTTAAATCTCTTTTCTTCAGCACTAAAGATTAATACCCAGTATATGCACACAGTATGGTTTAACATGACAGTGAAAGAACCTACTTCTAAAGAAAAAGTAATTGAACTTTTAGATAATAATGTGAGAATTGCATTAACTGAGCATCGTTCATCAAATGCTGTTTTTTCTTTTGGTAGAGACCAGGGGCAGTATGGAAGAATTTTAAATCAGACAGTAGTTGTAGAAGATTCTATCAACGTTAAAGATAGCAAGGAAATATCTGGTTTTTGTTTTACGCCCCAGGATGGAAATTCTATTTTATCAAGTATTGCAGCAACAGTGAAGTTTTTGAATCCGCATTCCTATCAGGATAAAATCAACTCTCTTGCCCCATTCTTTTTTGATAGAGTGTAATGGTAAATTATCAGAGAATTGTCACAAACCTTCTTGAGGAGAATACATACGTTGTTTATAATCAAGAAAATGAATGTATTATTATTGATCCCGGTCTTGGTTTTGATTTAATTGATTCATTTATTCAATCAAAGAATTTATCGCCCATAGCAATCTTAGCAACTCATGCTCACTTTGACCATCTAGCAGGAGCAGCAGATTTAATCGATAAATATGGCTTGCCATTGTACTTATGTGAAAAGGATAGGTTGGTTATAGATAATTTTCATAGAGCATCTGCCTATTGGGGCGTAGAAGCAAGGAAACCAACAGTTTCTGATTGGATTGATTGTAATGATAAAGAGCTAGTGATAGGTAGTTTTTCTTTTGCAATTATATTTAATCCTGGACATTCGCCAGGATGTATAAGTTTTATTGTCGATAATCTGGCATTCTGTGGTGATTTAATATTCAAAGGATCTATTGGAAGAACAGATCTCCCATTAAGTAGCCCAAGAGATATGTCAAAATCATTAGAATTCTTTGTAAATTCTTTTACAAGTGATTGTAAATTATTAACAGGGCATGGAGAAGAGACAACTCTGTATGAAGAGTTAAGAACTAATCCTTATTTAATGAAATATGAAAAATAAAATTATTGCTAGCATTGAAGGCTTGCAAAATCAAAAAAAACAACATTTTCTCTTAGCAGTATCTGGTGGAATAGATTCGATGGTAATGTTAGATTTTTTTAATAAAAATTCTAGCTTAGCTAATATTTCAGTTTGTTATGTAGATCATAATTATCATGCTAATAGTAAAAAAATGGGTAAACTAGTATCGAACTATTGTAGCGATAATACTATTACGTACATTGAGCATTCTATTGACTCATCAAAGATTAAAAGAAATATAGAATCGCAGCTTCGCGAGGAAAGATACTCTTTCCTTGCAGAAGCTTGCAAAGAAATTAATGCTGACTATATTGTTACAGCACACCATTCTGATGATCAAATTGAGACCATTCTAATGAAAATTTTGAATTCTTCTAGTTTTACTTCTATGAGAGGTATTCAATCATTGAATGATAATCTTTTTAGACCAATGCTTGATATTACAAAGGATGAAATTTGTAAATATGCACAAGAAAACAAGGTAGCATATATCTCAGATCCAACCAACAATGATACTTCATTAACAAGAAATTTTCTTAGAAAAGAAGTAATCCCATTGCTAGAAAAGATTAAACCTAATTTGCATAAACCCTTTGACGATTTTCAAAACAAAACCAACGACATGGAAGATTTATTATCTTTTTCAACAAATGAATTTATGAAATCTGATTATGTATCATTGTCTAAAGATATTTATTATATAAACAAAAAGAGGTTTCTAGATTTACCTTTTCTATTAAAAATTAATATTATCAAAAAAATATTATCTAGTAAAACAGAATTTTATTTTTCTAAAAATTTATTAGAAGAATTAGATGCATTTCTAGAAAAAGAAGTGATTGGAAGTGAGAAGATTATTAATAATATTAAGATTCTTATTGATAGAGACTGTATTTTATTGACAGAGAAATTAGATGTAGTTCCAATATATCGTGAAGTTAGAGCAGGTGAGATGTTAGAAAATGATGATTTTTCATTTTATTGGGACTATGATAAGAGACCGAAAAACTTTTTAAAAGATCCAACCTTTGAATATGTCGATGCTGAGCATTTTGATAATAAATTAATTGTGAGGAATATAGATAATAATGACATATTTAGCCCATTAGGATTGTCTGGAACAAAGAAAGTAACTCAGTATTTGACTGATCAGAAAGTGTCTGCTATTGAAAAAACAAAAACGATTGCAATTTGCAATAAGGAAGACATTGTTTGGGTAGCAGGTAAGCAGATTAGTGATAATTATAAATTGAAGAAGAATAGCAAATTGATTGCAAAACTAAATTTCTTTAGGAAATAGTTTTTTTAATACCCATTTTTATTAAATTATCCCCCACATGAAAAAGCCAGTAAAGAAACAAAAAAAACCATTAAAGAGAAAGTCTAAAGCTAATAATTCAAGCTCTTTTATATGGTTAGCAATGATTTTCTTTGTAATGTTATCTTTATCATTATTGCCGAATGAATCAGCAAATGAAGTAGAAGTCTCCTACAATACCTATAAAGAGCTCCTTGCAGATAATCAGATAAAAGAAGCTTCTATTGAGAATGACAATTCTTTTCATGGCGAATTATTAAACCCTACAACATTAATTAATAAAAATGGAGCTGAATTTACAGAGAGAACCCTTTTTGTTGTTTATTTACCAGCAGACTATACTGATCAAATTACAATTTGGGATGACAAAGGCATTGAATACAATTTTGAAGGAGAGAAAATTGACTGGACTAACTGGCTACTTGGTTTTGCTCCTTGGTTGTTATTAATTGGATTTTGGATTTTTATGCTTAGAAGAATGCAAGGTTCAAATAGTGGAATGAATAATGTATTTAGTTTTGGAAAGAGTAAAGCAAAAATGTTCTCTTCAAGTCAAAAGAAAGTGAAATTTCCTGATGTTGCTGGATGTGTAGAGGCAAAAGAAGAACTAGAAGAAGTGATTGCCTATTTGAAGAGTCCAAAGAAATTCGAGAAATTAGGTGGAAAAATCCCAAGAGGAGTGTTGTTGGTAGGCCCTCCAGGAACTGGAAAAACTCTATTAGCGAGAGCTGTAGCTGGAGAATCTAATGTTCCATTTTTTAGTATTAGTGGAGCTGATTTTGTTGAAATGTTTGTAGGAGTTGGAGCGTCAAGAGTGCGCGATCTATTTGAGCAGGCAAACAAAAATTCTCCTGCAATTATCTTCATAGATGAATTAGATGCTGTTGGCAGACAAAGAGGAGCTGGTTTAGGCGGAGGTCATGACGAAAGAGAACAAACTTTAAATCAATTATTAGTAGAGTTAGATGGATTTGAAAATAGTAGCAGTGTAATTGTAATGGCTGCAACCAACAGACCTGATGTGCTAGATTCTGCACTATTAAGACCAGGTAGATTTGATCGTCAGGTTGTAGTGGATATTCCTGACCTAAAAGGAAGGCACGACATTCTAAAAATACATACGAAAAAAATTAAGATTAATAAGAAATCTGTCAAACTTAAAGATATCGCAAAAGGTACACCAGGAATGGTTGGTGCTGATTTAGCAAATCTTGTAAATGAAGCAGCTTTATTAGCATCTAGGAAAAGAAAAACTACTGTTGATAATAATGACTTTGAAGAAGCAAAAGATAAGGTTTTAATGGGAGTGCAACGAAAAAGCATGATATTGTCCGATGATGAGAAAAAAGTGACAGCATACCATGAAGCTGGACATGCTGTGGTAGCTATATTTTCTCCTGAAGCCGATCCAGTTCACAAAGTGACTATTATTCCAAGGGGAAGAGCTCTTGGTGTGACAATGCAATTACCTCTAGATGAAAAGCATGGATATTCTAAGACATATATTTTAAGCAGATTAGCGGTAATGATGGGCGGAAGATCAGCAGAAGAAATCATATTTAATGAGATTACCACAGGAGCTTCGAACGATATTGAAAGAGCTACAAGTATTGCAAGAAGAATGGTTTGTGAATGGGGTATGAGCGACACAATGGGTCCAATGTCATTTGGTAAAAAGAATGAGGAGATATTTTTAGGAAGAGAAATACAATCACATAGAGATTATAGTGAAAAGACTGCTCAAAAAATAGATCATGAAGTTGTTAGTATCATTAAAAATGCGCAACAAACTTCACATAAGATTTTAAAAGATAATATAGATCTTTTACATTTAATGGCTGAACAGTTACTAGAGCATGAAACAATTGATGAACAAGATATTAAACTGTTGATTGCTGGTAAGAAAATTTCAAAAAAATAAATAGTGAATATTTCTGAATTAAATGATTGGTTATTGTCTGAAGATAAGCAGCCACTCATTATGGGAATATTAAATGTTACCCCAGATTCTTTTACAGATGGTGGAAAATTTCTAGATACCAATACTGCAGTTAATCACGCTATGGATATGATTGCCGATGGTGCAGATATCATTGATATAGGCGGAGAATCTACTAGACCTTTTTCTGATCCAGTATCTCAAGAAGAGGAATTATCTAGAGTCATATCTGTAATACAGAAATTAAGAGAGAAAACAGATGCTATAATTTCTATAGATACTACAAAATCTTCGGTTGCTGACAATGCATGCAGTGTTGGAGCAGATATTGTTAATGATATTAGCGGCCTATCTTTTGATAGTAATATGATTGATACTGTTATTAAGCATGATTGCCCTGTTATTTTAATGCATATCATAGGAAATCCTAAAACAATGCAAGAAAATCCTTCATATAACAATCTGATTTCTGATATCACTAATCATTTACTAGACAGAGCTAATTTTGCTTTGAAAAAAGGAGTTAAAAAGCATAATATTATTTTAGATCCAGGAATTGGATTTGGTAAGACAATAGATAATAATTTTACTATCATAAATAATATAGATAAGTTGACTGATCTTGGTTATCCTATATTAATTGGAGCATCAAGAAAATCATTTATTGGTAAGACTTTAAATGTAGATGAAAATAATAGAATTGAAGGAACGATAGCATCAAACATAATAGCCTTAGATAGAGGATGTAAGATATTTAGAGTGCATGATATTATTGAGGCAAAAAAATCATTGATTATTGGAAATAAAATTTTGAATTCAAACACTTTAAATACCTAAATTATACCATATGAACTTATTTGAAATCAGCTTTATAAAATTTACGCTTACGGATTTATTTGATCTGGTGCTTATTTCATTCATTTTTTCCTATGCCTACTCTTACTTTAGAGGAACAAGAGGCGGACAAATGTTAATCGGTCTATTAATCCTATTTTTTGCAGGGTTTATCGTTAATATTCTTGGCTTTAGAGCTACTTCATGGCTATTAAACTTATTTCAAACAGTGTGGGTGGTTGTATTTGTTATTTTATTCCAACCAGAAATTAGAAGATTATTGACTTCTCTTGGTCAAAATAGAATATTAAGGAAGCTATTTCAAATTGAGAAACTCTCCATTCAAGATGAAATTATATCATGTATTAACGAGATAAAGAAAAATAGATGGGGAGCAATTATTGTTTTTGAAAGAGAGAATTCTTTAAAGACTATTAGTTCTGATGGTGTGAAAATGGGAGCAGTTTTTAGTCCTGAATTGTTAGTCTCAATTTTTAATCCTTCATCACCTCTGCATGATGGGGCCGTAATTATTCATAGTAATATTATTGAGGCTGCTGCATGTATTTTGCCTTTAACAGAAAGTAAGACTTTAAACCCAGAGATGGGCACAAGACATAGAGCTGCGCTGGGCATTTCAGAGGAGAGCGATGCTATCGCATTAGTTTTGTCTGAAGAGACAGGAAAGATATCTATTGCAGAGAATGGATATTTTATAAGTTCCGAGCTTAGTTTAGAAGAATTAAGTAAGGTTTTAAAAGAGAAAATGAGTGAAATAGGGGAAGAGTAAGATGTTGAAAGAAAAAATTAAGGATTTAATGGATAGAGCAGATTTTATGACTCTTTCTACTAGCGTTGCAGGAAATTCATCTGCCGCGAATGTATATTTTTCAAATGATGGTCTAAATATATATTTCTTTACATTTAATCCATCTAGAAAAGCTGTTCAAATTGCTTTTAATCCAAAAGTCCAGTGTGTTATTAGGCCTGATGGAGAAGATGGCATTAAAGAGCTCCAGATTGATGGATATGCTACAAAAATAACAGACAAAGAAGAAAAAGATAAAGCAAGAGAAGCAATTCTTAAAGTTACAGAAGCTTTCTCTGATTATATGCATGATGAATTCTTAATTGCTAATGATGTAGTTGGATATTATAAAATAGAGCCAACGGTAATAAAATATGTCGATTTCTTTGCTGAAACTCAGTTTGAATGGATAGAATTACCAGAGAATAGACCAAGTATAATTTCAGAATTATTAGGCAATATCAGTAGAACGTTTAAATATTGGATGACTGTCATTAGAGGTCCATTTTTAACAGCTACTATTGCTCCAATCTTACTTGGATCAGCTATTGCATATAAACAGTTTGGCACATTTGATTGGTCAATTTTTTGGCTTGTTCTCTTAGGAGGAATTTTTGCTCAGATTGCTACAAACAACATGAATGATTATTTTGATCATAAATCAAGAAATGATGAGATGAACAAACTGGCAAGTCCTTTTAATGGAGGATCTAGATCAATTCAATCTGGTTTAATTACGCCAACAAATATGTTATTATTATCCTTATTATTTTTTGGATTAACGATTGGCATAGGTTTAAGTCTTAATAATGCTATTTTTGGTGACTATTTTGCTATGTCAAACTTAATGTATGTTGGATTAATCGGTGTATTTTTAGGGATTACATATACTGGTTTTTTAAAATTAGCTTACAATGGATTAGGCGATTTAGCAGTATTTACTGGATTTGGTCCTTTGATGGTTTATGGTGCTGCATATATGCAAAATCAATCTGTTGATCCTGTTACTACATTATTATTCTCAATTCCTGTAGGCATATTAATTGCTCTTGTATTATTTATTAATTGTTTCCAAGACTATAATGCTGATAGAGCAGCCAATAAAAATAGTTGGGTTGTCAAATTAGCTGGACCTGGAGATAAAGCAAACTATAGAGCACCTTTCAAAGTATGGAGAAATTCTATGTTATTGTCATTTGTAATTATTTTTGGAGCAGCTATCTATACTAGCAATCTTTTCACACTAATAGCTTTACGTCCTATTCTAATATTTAATTTTGCTCACAAAAAAGGTTCTAGTTGGTTAGATGAGTGGGAAAAAGAAGATGCAAATCTTCAGCAACTTCCGTATGAGCTATTAATTGTTAATGTTTCAACAATTGGAATTCATTTTTTAACAGGGATATTACTTACTTTAGGATTTTTAATTAGCACATGGATTTAAAAGACCAATATAATTCGCTTTTAGAAAAGTTTGATCAAATTAGGAGGCATCTTTGACCTTGAAGCCAAAGATGCTCACTTAAATAATTTAAAAGATCAAATATCAGACCCATCTTTGTGGGATAATAACAAGAAAACAACATCCATTATGAAAGAAATTTCTATGTGCGAGAAGGATATTGATTTAAGAAAAAATTTATCTGAAAAGGCTAGCGATGTTAAGGTTATGTTTGAATTTCTAAATGATGGCCAGATAGATGAAAAAGAATTTTCTAAAGAATTAGAATATTTTTCTAAGCTAATTAAAGAGTTTGAATTAAAACTCATTCTTAATTCACCAAATGACTCTAAGGATGCAATTATATCAATTCATCCAGGAGCAGGAGGGACTGAGAGTCAAGATTGGGCCCAGATGTTATATAGAATGTATTCTATGTGGGCAGAATCTAAAGGCTTCAAATTTAACGTTATTGATTTTCAATCAGGAGACGAGGCAGGTATTAAGGATTGTACAATTGAAATCGTAGGAGACTACGCATATGGGTTACTTCAATCAGAAATTGGTATTCATAGATTAGTAAGAATATCACCCTTCGACTCTAATAGTCGTAGGCATACATCTTTTGCTTCAGTTTCTGTTTATCCATCTATAGATGAAGATGTAGAAATAGAAATCAACCAAAAAGATTTAAGAATTGACACCTTTCGTTCTAGCGGGGCTGGAGGTCAGCATGTTAATAAGACAGATTCTGCTATTAGAATTACTCACATACCCACTGGAACAGTTACGCAGTGTCAAACGCAAAGATCTCAACACAAAAATAAAGAACAAGCATTAAAAGTATTAAAATCCAAACTATATCAAATTGAAATAGAGAAGCAAGCTGAGTCTAAAAAAATTCTTGAAGGAGAGAAAAAGGATATTGCTTGGGGTAATCAGATAAGATCATATGTTTTTCATCCTTACAACATGATTAAAGATCATAGAACAAAATTTGAAGTAGGAAATGTTAAAGCTGTTATGGATGGTAATATAGATGACTTTATGTATAGTTATTTATTAGATAAAATGGAAAAAAATAAATAAGTTTCTTTCGGTATGGAAAATAAAAGTCTAAAACAAATTATTGCAAATCGTCTAGAGAAATTAGATAAAATGCGTGAATTAGGTGTCAATCCTTATCCATATGAGTTTAATACTACTCATAAAACATCAGATATCACCAAAAAAAATCTCAATAAAAAGGTTTCTGTAGCTGGAAGAGTAATGTCTTTAAGAAAAATGGGAAAAGCTGCTTTTGCTAATATTCAAGATGAACAAGGTAGAGTGCAATTATATGTTGCAAGAGATGATGTAGGCGAAGACAACTATAATTTATTTAAGCTTGTTGATATTGGAGATTTTATTGGTATTGATGGTACAGTTTTCATTACCAAAACAGATGCATTGACTGTTAAAGCTAAACATGTAACTGTATTAAGTAAAAACTTAAGACCTATTCCTGATGTGAAAGAGAAAGATGGAGAAAAGTACAACTCAGTATCAGATAAAGAGTTAAGATATAGAAAACGTTATCTCGATATGATTATCAATCCTGAAACAAAGGATAATTATATCAAAAGGTTTAAAATAATTAACTCTATAAGAGAATTTCTAAATAAAAATGGTTATATAGAGGTTGAGACACCAGTTTTACAACCAGTTTATGGTGGAGCAAATGCTAAGCCTTTTAAAACATTTCATAATGCATTAGACCAAGAATTTTTTCTAAGAATTGCTACTGAACTTTATTTAAAGCAATTAATCGTAGGTGGATTTGAAAAAGTATATGAAATGTCTAAGGATTTTAGAAACGAAGGTATTGATCGTAGCCATAATCCAGAATTTACTATGCTTGAATTTTATCAAGCTTATGCAGATTACAATTTTATGATGGATTTTGTAGAAGACATGTTTAAAAAAGTAGCAAAAGATCTTGATATTAAGAAAATATCATGGGATGGAAATGATATTAATCTATCTAAGAAGTTTGCAAGAAAAACAATGGATGAATTAATTAAGGAACATACTGGGCATTCTATAGATTTAACTGATAGCAAGGCAGTATTTGATCTATGTAAGACATTAGATCTAAAAGTTAAGAAGAGTGACAGTCTTGCAAAGATGATTGATGAAATAATGAGAAGAAAAATAGAACCAAACTTAATTAATCCCACTTATGTAATGAATCATCCTGTAGAAATTTCTCCATTGGCAAAAGTTAATAGGGATGGAGATAAAAATTTTACTGAAAGATTTGAATTATTTATTGCAGGTATGGAATTTGCAAATGGATTTTCTGAGCTAAATGATCCTATAGATCAAAGAAAGCGATTTGAAGACCAATCAGCTAAAAAAGATAGTGGAGATGAAGAAGCATTCCCTGTTGACGAAAATTTCTTAGAAGCTATAGAGACTGGAATGCCTCCAACTGCAGGAGTTGGTATTGGAATTGATCGATTAGTTATGTTATTTATTGATACTAGGTGGATTAGAGATGCAATTATCTTTCCCACACTCAAATCTTTAAAATGAAATTAGTTTTTCTTGTCTTAAGAAGACTATTTTTTTCATCACAAAGTAATTTTCTTTTCAAAATTACAAATATTGTTTCTATTGTAAGTTTAGCTCTAGGCATAGCTTCATTAAATATTGTATTAGGAGCGGTAGAAGGATTTGAAAGCAAAGTATCTGAGAAGCTTTCTTATATTAATGGCTATACAACTGTTAATCATTTATTTGAAGATGAATTCGTTGTAAATGAATCCGAATTATTACCTGATTTTTATAATGAATATGGAAGCAGATTAACTCCCTATATTGAGAAACCAGGAATTCTTAAATCACAATCTAATAGCAGTAATGTTATGATATATGGTTTAAGAAATAAAGAATTTAGAGATTATAATCTATTCAATAGATCTAATATTAAAATTGAAGATATTAATCCAAATGAAGTTATTATTGGGAGTGTTCTTGCAAAAAATCTTGATTTATCAATAGGAAATGAGATTGTTCTTTTTAATCCATTATCTTCTCAGAGATTGATAGGAAACAATAAATTTTTATTATTAGAAATAAGAGAGATATACCACTCAGGTATAGATGAATACGATTCAAGATTAATTTTTATGCCGATTGCTACTGTTCAATCCTACTTTAATAAAGAAAATATGATTAGTGGTTGGATTAACTTTGATAATTCTTTAGAAATAGAGAATGTAGATTATCCATTCTATCAATTGAACTTAGAAGATAGGCATAGAGATTTATTTGAATGGATTAATACTCAGCAATGGCCCATTATTTTTATTTTTAGTCTAATTGCATTAGTATCCTATTTTAATTTGATGGGATCAATCAACATTCTTTTTTATGAGAAAAGATTTAATCTAGCAATTATGAAGACTTATGGAATGTCCAATAGAAAGTTATCACTGATATTTATCATTCAAGGAATATTTTTAGCATTTATTGGAGCAATATTAGGAGTTATTTTGGCTTTATTATTTATTTTTATGCAAGAGAAGTTTCATTTTATCTCATTAGCTGAGAATATTTATTTTGTTAGTTATTTGCCAGTCATATTCAGTATAAAGAATGCTATATATACACTGTTCATTAGTGTATTATGTAGCATATTATTTTCAAGTATTTCTCTCAAATATCTTTTATCTATTAATCCATCTAAAATATTAAAGAATTAATGAAGACTATCTTTCTAATAGCAAAACGTTTTTTGATGCCGCGCAATGTAATTGAGGGCGGTATTATTAATCTTATATCTTTTTTAGGATTATTTATTGGTGCTGCATCAATTATCTTGTCGATAGCAGTTCTTAATGGATTTCAAAGTATTCTTCAAGATGAGACAAGAAAAATATATGGAGATTATGCCCTTGTTGAGTTTGATTATATTAAAGATAGAGAATTAATAAGCAGTTTTGAGAACAATAATATTAAATATGCTCCATTTTATGAGGAAGAATTCTTTGTATCAAAAAATAATAAACAATCTTTAGTAAGCTTAAAGACTATTGCTAGGACAAAGTTTGAGAACTTCTATGATCTAAAATTGATTGAAAATAACAACGAATTAAATGACGGAGAAATTATTATTGGAAAATCTTTAGCAGATAGGATGGACTTTACTATTGGCGATTCTATTTCAATGTACAGTACCAAGCTTAATATGAGTTATTTGGCGATGCCATTAACGAAAGAATTCATTATAAAAGATATATTTAGCAATAGAATATTAAGATCTGATGAATTTCTAATATTTACAGTATCTGAAAATGATAGCCCGATTGATCAAATATTTACTGATGTGGAAATTCTTGGAGAAATAGATAATATCACGAGTGTAAAAGAAACTAATATTGTATCATGGAAGGAGCGCAATAAACAATTGTTTGATGCAACTGAGATTGAGAAGAAAATAACCTTCTTCACATTGTTTCTTATAATAGTAGTAGCCTCCTTTAACTTATCTTCATCTATAATGCAAATTGCAACCAAAAAAACAAGAGAAATGGCAATTCTAAGCACTCTTGGAATGAAAAGAGGTAATATATCTGGCATATTTTTAGTCTATGGATATTTACTTGCATTATCTGCTATAATTAGTGGTATTTTATTTGCTCTCTTGATTATATATATACAAAATACATTCGGAGTGTTTATGTTGAATCCTGAATTTTATCTAGTAAGCATACTTCCTATGGAAATTAGTTTTAAAGATATTGCTTTGTTGTTATTTTACTCTATAATAATTATTGGTTTATTTGCAACATTACCTTTAATGCTTATTAAAAAAATACGCCCAGTTGAATTGATAAATAAAAACATATGATACTATCAGTTAAAAATCTCAAGAAGACCTTTAAAGATGGCGATAGAAAGCTTGAAGTTCTAAAAGGAATTAGTTTTGATCTTAATAAGGGAGAGATTTTAACTATTAAAGGACCATCTGGTTCTGGAAAATCTACTTTATTAAGCTTATTAGGCACTTTAGATGAGCCAGATAGCGGAGAAATAATAATTAATAGTAATAATCTCAATGATATTGAAGACTATGACCTCATAAGAAATACTCACATTGGATTTATATTTCAATTTCATAATCTTATCGCTGAGTTAAATATTTTTGAGAATGTCACGATTCCAACGCTTATAGCAGGAAATGAGGTTGATACAGCTTATGTGGAAGATTTATTTAATTACTTTGATTTATCAGATCGTAAGAAATCTTTTCCTTTAGATCTTTCTGGAGGAGAGAAACAAAGGGTTTCTGCAATGAGAGCTATTATCAACAAACCTTCAATAATTATAGCAGATGAACCAACAGGGAACTTAGATGAGGACAATGCTATTAAAATGATTGATTTATTTCAAAAATTAAATGACGATTTTAATCTAACTTTTGTCATTACTACTCATGATGATAAGGTATTTAGTATAGGTAAAAGAAAAATGAACCTATATGATGGAACTCTCGTAGAATTATAGAATAATACCTCATATATGCCATATAGGCATATAATTTGTCAAATATGACATATATATTATCCTGGCACACTCTTTGCATCTATATATAGCGAAAACTAAAATATTAGGAGAATTTTATGGGAAAAATAATTGGAATTGATTTAGGTACAACAAACTCTTGTGTAGCAGTAATGGAAGGTGGAGAGCCGACCGTTATTACTAGCCCTGAAGGTGGAAGAACTACGCCATCAGTGATAGGTTTTACAAAAGAAGGTGATCGTTTAGTAGGTGATCCTGCAAAACGTCAAGCTGTAACTAATCCCAATAATACTATTTATTCAATTAAAAGATTTATGGGCAGAACTCCTGCTGAAATCAAAAAAGATATCAAAGAGGTAGCGTATAAGGTTTCTGTAGATGGTGCTAAAGTGAATGTTGAGGCAAATGGTAAGAAATATCAACCTCAAGAAATCAGCGCTATGGTTCTACAAAAAATGAAACAAATGGCTGAACAATATCTTGGAACAGATGTTACGGATGCTGTGATTACTGTACCTGCATATTTTAATGACTCGCAAAGAAAAGCAACGAAAGATGCAGGAAAAATTGCAGGACTAAATGTTAAGAGAATTATCAATGAACCTACCGCTGCATCGTTAGCTTATGGTTTTGATAAAAAGAAAGATGAAAAAGTAGCTGTATTTGATTTAGGTGGAGGTACTTTTGATATATCTATTCTTGATATTTTAAATGATGAAGGTCAAACAATAGAAGTTAATGCAAGTAACGGTGACGGGAGATTAGGTGGAGATGACTTTGATCAAAAAGTTGTCGATTGGTTAGCTGATGAATTCAATAAGAATGAAGGGATTGATTTAAGGAAAGATCCAATGGCTTTACAAAGATTGAAAGAGGCTGCAGAGAGCGCTAAGAAAGAACTTTCATCTTCAAAGCAAACAGAAATTAATTTACCATTCATAACCGCTGATTCTTCAGGTCCAAAGCATTTAAATATTACATTAACTAGAGCCACTTTTGAAAAGCTAGTTGCAGATCTTGTTGAGAAAGTCGTAGGACCATGTAAGCAAGCGTTAAAAGATGCGAAGCTTAATCCTAAGGATGTTAATGAGGTAATTTTAGTTGGTGGTTCAACTAGAATTCCTGCGGTTCAAAGCAAAGTAAAAGAAATATTTGGAAAAGATCCTAATCAAAGTGTTAATCCTGATGAAGTTGTAGCTCTTGGAGCAGCTATACAAGCAGGTGTATTAGCAGGAGATGTGGATGATGTATTATTGCTTGATGTTACACCATTAACTCTAGGTATTGAAACTATGGGCGGTGTTGCAACAGGTTTAATTGAAAAAAATACAACGATTCCAACTCAAAAATCTCAAATCTTTAGTACTGCAGCTGATAACCAGCCAATGGTAGAAATCCATGTTGTTCAAGGAGAGAGACAGTTAGCTGGAGATAACAAAAGTCTAGGGAGATTTCATTTAGATGGCATTCCTCCTGCACCAAGAGGTACTCCACAAATCGAAGTGACATTTGATATGGATGCCGATGGTATTTTAAATGTTAAAGCTACAGATAAAGCTACCAGCAAAGAGCAAAGCATTAGAATTGAAGCTCAAAGCGGTCTATCTGATCAAGAAATTGAAAAGATGGTAAATGATGCTAAGAAACATGAGGCAGAAGATAAGGTTAAAAAAGAAGAGATTGAGACAAAAAATCAAGGAGAACAGTTAGTTTATCAAACAGAAAAACAGATGAAAGATTTGGATGATAAATTAAGTGAAGATGATAAAAAAGATCTTAATGATGCTTTGGATCAATTAAAAGCAGCAAACGCTTCAGGGAATACTGAGGACATCAAGAAAGAAATTGAAAACATCAATGCTGTATGGAGTTCTAAATCTTCTAGTATGTATGCAAATTCTACAGAAGGCACAGAACCTCCTATGCAAGAAGATACAAACTCAGAATCTTCATCTGAAAAGAAAGATGATAAAAAGATTGAAGATGCAGATTTTGAAGTTGTCGATGACTAGATTTTAGATTTTTTATTAGGCTATTAATAGTTAGTTTTTAAACAAATGAATAGCCTAATAACCAAAATACTTAGAACATTCTTTAGTATAGTTATAACATTTATTCTATGTATAATTATCGTTACCATTTCCTTATATATCTATATAGGAAAAGGATTAGAATTTGAAATTGATCAATCAAACTCTCTTATAGCTTCTCTGTCAGAGGAGTATAGTATTGATTTTGATAAATCATCTACTATTAATCTTGTTGCAGATAAGGATAAAGTGGATGTGTATATCTTATTAAAAGATGTCATTGTAGATAATGATAATAATAATATACTAAAAGCTCCTAATGCTTCATTAAAAACTCATTTTTCTTACACAAATATTATGATGTTAGGAAATCTTTTCTTTGACAATCAGAGAATAAGTTATAATCTGGTTGATGCTGTAAATATTCATTTGAATGAACCTATCTTAAATATAAAATATATTAATAGTTTAGAAAGTGATAGTGTTTCAAGGGATAGTGAATTTTTTCCATTAAATATCAATGCAGAGAGTGGAGTATTATTTGATGGTGTATTAGAGTTGGGAACATTCTCTATGACATTAAATCTGAATCAATTTGAAAACAAATCAGAGATTCAAAGCTATTCTTTTGAGTTAGAGTCTCATAAAGACTTTCCAGCTGATTACATAGGACAGTTTTTTGAAGAAGTAGTTTTGCTTTATGGTGAAAATGAATCAGTTTATTTCAATATGGATATTAAAGATCAAGAGGCAAATACACCTGAAAATACACAGATATTAAATGGAACATTAAGAGTAAGAGACACTAAGCTTGATTTAAAAGAATTTCCAGTAGAGTTAAAGCCAGAATCTATTAGAAATCTGAATATAGACCTTAATGTTATTGACAATATAGGCCAGATTAATTTTTTAGGATCTGTAACTAATCCAAAAGTTAAATTGAAGCTACAGAAAGATCCTAATCTACAAATTACAGGATCGATAGATTTTGAAGAAACATCGGAACCATATTTAAATTTAACAGTAAATGGAACAGATATATATTTCGCAAAATTAGATAACAACAATCTTAACGGAATAACGGATTTAAGGGTCTTAATCTCTGGAAAAAATGTATTAGATTTAGCTGGAGAGCTAAATATAAAGAAAAGCAATGGGTTTCTAGTGCCGTTAACAAATAGCACATTTGAAACTCAACATATTGTAAAGAAGGAAAATGATGAATAAAGATGCACTAAATCGATTGAATGCAAAGATTGCAAAGAAGTCGGTATTTATTAAAGATTTGAAAAAAGGAATTGGAGAGGTTATTGTTGGACAGGACGATCTTATAGATAAGATACTAATATCTGTTATATCTAATGGCCATATATTGCTGGAGGGGGTACCTGGTCTAGCTAAAACTCTAACTATTAATACTGTTGCTAACTTAATTAGCGCTGAATTTAAGAGAATTCAATTTACACCAGATATGTTACCTGCAGATTTGCTAGGTACTTTGATATATAATCAAAAGACAGGTGATTTTATGACAAAGAAAGGACCAATTTTTTCTAATATTATTTTAGCAGATGAAATCAATAGAGCTCCTTCAAAGGTGCAAAGTGCTTTGCTTGAAGCAATGCAAGAAAGGCAAGTTACTATTGGAGAAGAAACATTCAAACTTGATTTACCTTTCCTTGTATTAGCTACACAGAATCCTATTGAACAAGAAGGAACCTATCCATTGCCTGAAGCTCAAGTAGATCGTTTCATGTTAAAGGTTCTTGTTGATTATCCATCAATAGAAGAAGAAAAAGAGATTTTATCTAGAGTAGCAAAAACTAATTTAGAGAAAAAACAAAAACCTGTAGTGAACGCTAAGAAGATTTTAGAAGCCCAAAAACTGCTCAATGATATTTATATCGCACCTAAGATTCTTGATTATATATTGAATATTGTTTTTGCAACAAGAAGTCCTGAAGAATTTAAATTAGGTCAACTCAAAGATTTGATTAGTTTCGGGGCTTCTCCTAGAGCATCAATTAATTTAGTATTGGCAGCCAAAGCAAAAGCATTTATCGATGGAAGAGGTTATGTTATTCCAGAAGATATAAGATATATAGGAAAAGATGTTTTAAGACATAGAATGTTGTTGTCTTATGAAGCAGAGGCAGAAGAAGTCACATCAGAAGAATTAATTGATCAGTTATTTAGAGAGATTCCTGTTCCATAATTTTATCTTATGTCCAAAGACATACTAAAAAAAGTTCGACAAATAGAAATCAGAACCAAAAATATTGTAAATGATTTTTTTGGTGGAGACTATCATTCCAATTTTAAAGGTCGAGGCATGACTTTCTCTGAAGTGAGAGAGTATCAACATGGCGATGATGTTAGATTTATTGATTGGAATGTTAC
>JAYZIW010000065.1:0-10139 GCA_036165075.1 Fidelibacterota bacterium
GTTAAGGAGTTGCATGCAGAAGGAAGGAAGATTATCATTATAGGAGATCACGGACACGATGAGGTTGTAGGCATTGCTAGTCAAGTTGATAATGCAATAATTATATCATCTATTGAAGAAGCAGAAAAATTAAGAAAAACAAAAAAAGCTGGCATTGTCAGTCAATCCACTCAGGCTATAGAGAATGTTCAAGATATTATTAATATTTTAATGACAAAAGTAGTCGATTTAAGATTTATCAATACTATTTGTTTTCCCACTAAAAGAAATCATCAACAAATTAAAGAATTATCAATTATCACTGATATGATCATTATTATAGGATCATTTACAAGTGCAAATTCAAAACGTTTAACAGAATTAAGCTTAGAAAGAAATAAAAATACCTACCAAGTTACTAATGCAACAGAAATTGATTCATCTTGGTTTAAAAATAATATAAATTCGGTTGGTATCTCTGCAGGCGCATCTACCCCTGATTGGATTATCAGTTCGGTAATTGAGAAAGTCAAAGAATTAACAGGTACAAAAGAAAAGGAAATTATTCATGAGTCAAGAGTACGATTTTAAAACAAAAGTTGCATTAGCTGAAATGCTAAAAGGTGGGGTTATTATGGATGTAACTAATGTTGAGCAAGCTAAGATTGCAGAAGAGGCAGGCGCTGTTTCCGTGATGGCTTTAGAAAGAATTCCATCAGATATAAGAGAAGATGGAGGGGTAGCTAGAATGAGCAACCCTCACATGATTAAAGAAATTCAAGATAATGTATCTATTCCTGTAATGGCGAAATGCAGAATTGGACATTTTGCAGAAGCTCAAATTTTAGAAGCTTTAGAGGTAGATTTTATTGATGAAAGTGAAGTCCTAACAATGGCTGATGAACACTTTCACGTTGATAAACATCCTTTTAAAGCTCCATTTGTTTGTGGAGCACGTAATCTTGGTGAAGCACTAAGAAGAATAAATGAAGGCGCAGCATTAATACGAACTAAGGGTGAGGCAGGAAGTGGAAATATTGTTGAAGCAGTTAGACATATGAAAATGATTACTTCAGAATTAAGCAACCTTAAAGAACAAAATCTATCAGAAAAAGCAAAAGAATTCAGAGTTCCTATAGAACTTGTAGAGGAAGTAGCTGAAAATGGAAAACTTACTGTACCTAATTTTGCTGCTGGAGGAATAGCAACTCCTGCAGACGCATCTTTAATGATGCAATTAGGTGCTGAAACTGTTTTTGTTGGTTCTGGAATATTTAAAAGTGAAGATCCTGCAGAACGTGCCCATGCGATTGTTCAGTCTGTTACTCATTTTGCAGACGCTAAGAAAGTACTTAGTGCATCTTATAATTTAAAGGATGCTATGAAGGGAATATTGATGTCAGATATTCCTGAAGATGAGAGGTTTTCAGAAAGAGGGGAATAATAGTGATTGGAGTTTTGGCTCTACAAGGTAACTTTGTATCTCACATTGAGATTCTCAATAAGATTGGAATTGATTCAAGATTAGTTAAAAATTCACAGGATCTATCTGATCTTAATGGATTAATTTTACCAGGAGGAGAGTCTACAACCATGTCAAATCTTTTATTGAGAGATCAAAGCTTTATCGATGCAATAAAATCTTTCTCTGAAAGGAAACCTATTTTTGGAACTTGTGCTGGTATGATTCTCATGTCAAAAAATAGTTTTGATAAAAAAGTATTAAATATGAATATATTAGATATTGAAGTCAGTAGGAATGCATATGGAAGACAAGTTCACTCTTTTGAAGACTCAATTACTTTAGAATCTAAAGAGGATAATTCTAGATTAATTAAAGCTTCATTTATTAGGGCTCCTAAAATTACTAGTATAGGAGAAGATGTAGAGATATTATGCAAACATAATAATGAGATTGTGGGAGTGAAACAAGGTATTCATATGGCGGTAACATGTCACCCTGAATTGCAAAATGAAATATTATTACATAAGCTCTGTTTCGAAAGTTCAGTATGAAGTATTTAAATAATATCAAATCACCAGAAGATTTAAAATCTTATTCAATAAAAGATTTAGAGCCAATTTGTGATGAGTTAAGAGAATATATTATATCAACTATCAGTAAAATTGGTGGTCATTTAGCACCAACTCTAGGTACAATAGAATTAACCACCGCACTTCATTATGTATATAATACCCCAAAGGATAAATTAGTTTGGGATACTGGACATCAAGCCTATGCCCATAAAGTCTTAACAGGAAGATTTGATTCTTTTAATACTATTAGAAAATATAAAGGTTTGAGCGGGTTCCTAAAGAGATCTGAGAGTGAATATGATGTATTTGGGGCTGGACATGCATCAACGTCTATATCTGCTGGCCTAGGAATAGCTTCCGCAAGAGATTTGAATAACGAAGATTTCAAAGTAGTAAGTATTATAGGCGACGGTGCTTTAACTGGTGGACTTGCATTTGAAGCGCTAAACAATGCTGGACATCTCAAAAAACAATTATTAGTTATTGTAAATGATAATGATATGTCAATTAGTCCAAATGTGGGAGCATTTAGAAATTATCTAGTTAAAATCACGACTAATCAATCTTATAATTATATACGCTCTCAAATTGGAACATTAATTAGTCGATTACCAAAAAGTTTCAAATTCATTGGATCTTTATTAAGAAGAGCAGAATTAAGTGCAAAAAATTTCTTTCTTCCAACTACCATATTTGAAGATCTAGGCTTCCGATATTTTGGTCCAGTTGATGGGCATAATGTCAATGAATTGGTTGACATATTAGGTAAAATAAAAGACTTAAATACTCCTGTAGTTCTTCATGCTGTTACAAAAAAAGGAAAAGGTCTTGATATTGCAGAAGATGACCCAATTAAATATCATGGAGTTAAAGAAAAAAAAGAATCATCAATTAAACAAAAAGATGAAGTACCTATATTTCAAAATGTTTTCGGAAATGTTATTTGTGATTTAGCAAGAGAAAATCATGATATTATTTCTATTACAGCTGCGATGAGAGAGGGAACGGGTTTAGTAAATTTTGCAAATGAATTTCCTAATCGATATTTCGATGTAGGAATCGCAGAAGCACATGCAGTAACATTTGCTGGAGGAGTAGCAGTAAATAAAAAAATACCAATAGTTGCAATTTATTCTACATTTCTACAAAGAGCTTATGATCAAATTATTCACGATATTGCATTGCAAAAATTACCAGTAATTTTTTGTTTAGATAGATCTGGATTAGTTGGAGAGGATGGAGCAACGCATCATGGAGTATTAGACATTGCATACATGAGATGTATTCAAGGAATGATTGTTACTGCACCGAAAGATGGCAATGAATTAAAGGATTTATTGTTTACAGCAACTAACTATAAAAAAGGACCTTTTAGTATTAGATATCCAAAAGAATCATCTATTAATTTTGATAATAAATCTTCAAGTATAATAGAAATTGGATCTTGGGAGGTTGTAAATAAAGGTGATGATGTATTAATCCTGTCAGTTGGATCGATGGTTAATAGAAGTGTTAGTGTTATGGAAAAATTAAAAGAAAAAAATATTCAAGCCGAAGTGATTAATTGTAGATTTATTAAACCAATGGATTTAGAATACTTAAGTAATAATTTTTCAAGATTTTCTAAAGTTGTTACCATTGAAGAAGGTGTTTTAGATGGAGGATTTGGAGAAGGTGTTGTATCTTGGGCTAGTGCCAATAATTTAAAAAATGACATCCTTAATCTTGGATTACCAAATGATTTTGTAGATCATGGACCAAGAAAGGATTTATTGCAAGAAGTAAAATTAGACAGCGAATCATTATATATAAAGATTATGGATTTTGTTAATGAGTAAGAAAAAACTAAAAAGAGAAAAAAACTTTAATAGTCTAAGCGGTAATCAGTTAGAAGAGTATTATTCTTCAGATAATAAGAAGAACAAATATAATATAGATCCTGGCACTTTTCCATATACAAGAGGAATTCACAAAAACATGTATCGAGGAAAATTGTGGACTATGAGACAATTTTCAGGTTTTAGTACTCCAGAAAAAACAAATGAAAGATATAAATATTTATTAAAAAATGGTCAGACAGGACTTTCTGTTGCTTATGATATGCCAACACTGATGGGGTATGATCCTGATCATGAATTATCATCTGGTGAGGTGGGTGTTTGCGGTGTAAATGTTGCTTCTTTGGAGGATATGGAAATTCTATTTAAAGATATAGACTTAGAAAACATTTCTGTATCTCAAACTATTAATGGCCCTGCTATCATATTATTTGCTTTCTATGTAGCATTAGCAAAGAAGAATGGCATTGATATTAGTAAATTAAGAGGTACCCTACAGAATGATGCTCTAAAAGAATATATAGCACAAAAGGAATTTATTTTTCCTCCTACACCATCAGTAAAATTGGTAGTGGATGTAATAGAGTTTTGTTCAGAAAATATGCCATTTTATAATCCAGTATCAGTAAGTGGATATCATATTAGAGAGGCTGGATCAACTGCTGCCCAGGAATTAGCATTTACATTAAATAGTGGATTTACCTATATAGAAGCTTGTCTAGAAAGAGGTTTAAAGATAGATGATTTTGCGCATAGATTGTCATTTTTCTTTAATTCACATATGGACTTTTTTGAAGAAATAGGTAAATATAGGGCAGCAAGAAGAATTTGGGCCAACAAACTAAAAAATGATTATGGTGCAAAAAATGAAAATTCTTTGAAATTAAAATTTCACACACAAACAGCAGGATGTTCTCTCACTGCACAACAACCAGAAAATAATATTATTAGAACTGCGTATGAAGCTATGTCTGCTGTTCTAGGTGGAACAAATTCTCTTCATACAAATTCATTAGATGAGACCTTAGCTCTTCCATCAGAAAAAGCTGCAAAAATAGCACTAAGAACCCAACAAATTCTTGCATACGAAACAGGTGTACCGAATGTAGCAGATCCTTTAGGAGGATCTTGGTACGTAGAAGAGATAACAGATAGAATTGAAAGTGAAGCAAATGAATATTTTAAAGCAATAAAAAATCTAGGAGGTACAATTACAGCAATTGAAGATGGTTATTTCCAAAAGAAAATTGCTGAATCTGCATCTGTATATCAAGAATCAGTCGATTCAAAAGAAAGAATAATTGTCGGATTAAATGATTTTGTTGAGGAAGATGAAAAACTGGAGATTGAAATTTTAAAAATCTCTCAGAAAGCTCAAGATGTTCAAGAAAAAAAAGTTAGACTATTGAGAGAAAAAAGGGATAACAAGTTACTTGATAAAAAAATGAAAAAATTAAGAAATGCTTGTGAAAATAATTTAAATTTAGTCCCTTACTTAATTGAAGTAGCAGAATTTGGTGGTACTGTTGGAGAAATTGTTGAGTTAATGAAAAATGTATATGGAGAATGGGAAGAATCTTTTGGGATTTAAATTATGAATAAGATTTATACATCGTTGATTTTAGTTTTTGGATTGATTGTTATATGGACTGTATATCTTACCAATGTAAGAGGTGAGAAAAATATCACTGTGCGTTATTACACGATAGAAGAACTTTCAGCAAAAGATGTTTCTCTTTCTAAGGTCAAGGTTGGAGGTTTAATTAAACCAAATTCAATTAAAGTCAATAATGAAGATCAATTAGAAGTATCATTCTATGTTTATCAAGGTAGCGATAGTTTAAAGGTTTATTATTATGGCATTAGACCAGATTTATTTAAAGATGATGCAGAGGTAGTAGTTGCTGGAGCATTTGATGATAACTTGATTATTGCGACTGAACTTCAAACTAAATGCGCTTCACGCTATGAAGGCGATTTAAAAAATATAGAAAAAATATAATGATATCTCAAATTGGAAGTTTGGCTCTTAGTATAAGTGGCGGATTAATACTATCAATTTTCTTTTTTCTATTCTATTACTCTATTAAAAAGAATAAAATATTTTTAGAAATAGCTGAGAGAGGTCTAATAGCAATATGTTTCTGTATAATATTAGCTACTCTTTGTCTTCTCAATGAATTATTAATTAGTAATTTTAATTTGCAGTATGTTGCTCAATATACAAGCTATGAAACCCCACTATTTTTCAAGTTCACTGCTCTATGGGCAGGACAAGCAGGTTCATTGTTATTTTGGACATTCATTATGTCTATATATTCATTAATCTATATTAATGTAACACTAAAGAGTATGGAGCCTCTTAAATATTCTTCTTATGGAATTCTTTCTTTTATCTTTGCATTCTTTTTGCTCTTATCAAATTTTATAGCAAATCCTTTTGAACCAGTATCGTCTGATATTATTGTACAAAATGGTAATGGTCTTAATCCATTATTGCAAAATGTGACAATGGCTATCCATCCTCCTATGCTCTATTTAGGCTTTATTGGAACAACTATTCTTTTTGTGATGGCTTTGTCTGCTATAATATCTAAGTCCCTCACTTTTGAGTGGATTCAATCAATCAGACGTTGGTCTCTAATTACATGGACATTTTTATCTGCAGGTATCATTCTAGGCGGATATTGGGCATATAATGAATTAGGTTGGGGAGGATATTGGGCATGGGATCCAGTAGAGAATTCTTCCTTAATGCCTTGGCTTATACTGACTGCTTTCATTCATTCATCTATGATACAAGAAAAAAGAGGTATGTTAAAATCATGGAATATTTTATTAGCTTCATCAACTTTCTTGCTTGTGATTCTAGGTACATTTATTACTAGAAGTGGTATTATATCTTCCGTTCATTCATTTACTGCTGAAAATCTAGGACCATTATTCCTCAGCTTTTTATCTATCTTAATTTTATTTACTGGATACTGGTTTTTTAAGCGATCTGATATATTAAAATCAGATAATAAGATTGATTCTTTTACATCAAGAGAAGGAGGTTTCTTATATAATAATCTAATTTTGCTCTTAATGTGTTTTATTGTTTTATGGGGAACTCTATTTCCTATTCTTTCAGAGGCATGGAATGGAGAAAAAATTTATGTAGGAGCAACTTATTTTAATCAACTTAATGTTCCTATTGGTTTAGCATTATTGTTTTTGATGGGAATTGGTCCATTGTTATCATGGAAGAAAACTTCAAGATCGACTTTATTATTAAATTTTAAAATTCCAATGCTAGTGAGTTTTATTTCGGGAATAATTTATTCTATATTTTTTGGATTATTTGATTTATACCCCTTAGTCACATGTATGGGTATATCTTTTACAGCCACATCAATCATTGGCGAATTTAGAAAGTCATATAATAAATCCAAAAATAGAAATAAATCAATCCTACAAACCACGATCAGCATGTTCTTGAGTAATCGACACAAGAATGGAGGATATATTGTTCATATTGGAATCACACTACTTTTTGTTGGCTTTATTGGGAGAGCATTTGAAGTAGAAAAAGAATTCAATCTCTCTCCTGGAGAAGAGATTTATTTTGCAAATTATATTTTTAAACTAAATAGCATTACAAGTGAAGCTAGAGATAATCATTATGCATTCATTAGCGACATGGATGTAATTGATGAAAGGAATAGTTTATTGACTAGCCTATATCCTGAAAAAAGAATCTATTTTTACTGGAATCCAGACCCTGAGAAACGTCAACCGCACAGTGAGTTGGATATTTATAGTACGATGAAGAAAGATATATATTCTATATTCTCTGCTTATGACGCAGAAAAAAATCAAGGGTATTTTAAAATTATGATTAACCCTTTAGTGAATTGGGTTTGGATTGGAGGTATTGTAATGGTGATAGGTTCTCTATTTGCATTTTGGCCATCTAAAAGGAGAGACTATGGAATTATTTAATCAAATTTTTATTTTTGCATTATATTTTATGGTAGTTTTATTTGTTTTCTATCCATTATTAAAGAAGATTAAATAATGTTAAATGTTAAAAACCTTAGCAAATCATTTTCTCATACAAAGGTATTAGATAATATATCTTGTACAATAGATTCTGGAAAGCTAGTTGCCTTATTAGGTAAAAATGGATCAGGTAAAACAACTTTTTTAAAATGCATATCTAATATTATGAATACTGATTCTGGGCATATTGATTATAATAATTCCAATTTTCTATTTTTAAATGATAAGGCAAATATTTTCAGTGATTTAAATATTCTAGACAACATGAAATGTATTTTACGTTTTTATAATCAGAGGCTCAATGAGGATCAATACAATAAATATCTCAATTTGCTTAGTTTAAAAGAATTTGAAGAGTTGCAATTAAAAAACTTATCAAGAGGAAATCTTCAACGAAATAAATTATTGATTGCATTAAATTTATCTTGGGATTACTTATTAATAGATGAGCCTTTCACGAATTTAGATGATAGTGGAAAAGCTATTTTTAAAAAGATATTTTTAGATCTTAAATCAAAGAATAAAACCATTATTTTTTCAACACACAATTTTAGTTATGCTCAAGATATTTGTGATCAATCTCTTACAATAAAAGAAGGGAAGATTCATCTGTGATTATTAAGTTAATTAAAAATGAATTTCTTTTAGAAATCAAGTCATCAAATAATCTTTTTTATATGACATTTTTTGCTTTGTCATGTTTAATGCTTTCAGTTTTCTCATTTCCTCCATCTGAAATCAGTGAAACTATCATTTTATCTGGATTTTTTTGGATTATCGTTGCATTAGTATCAATCAAACTTATTGAAAATTCATTTGTAAGAGAGAAAGAAGGCGGTATTTATGATTTAATGTATACATCTCCAGTAGACAATTATTTAGTATTCTTGGCAAAACTAATCACATTTTCTTTAATTCTGCTATGCGTACAACTCTTTATTTTTATGATTTATAGTTTGATTTCTACATCAATAAATATTGATATAATTTTCAAAATTATGATACTCTGCGTTGTATCTAATATAGGTTTAATTGGTCTTGGAATGCTTATCTATTTAATGACTTCTTTAAATAATGCACGCAGTTTTTTATTTCCACTTATTTTATTTCCAATGATTGTGCCTATCCTAATTCATTCTTCAAATCTATTTATTGGATTGTGCTTAGGATTGGATATATCTTTTTATGCAGAATCAGTAATGTTATTATTAACTTTCGCACTAATGGCAGTTGTTCTAGGAATTAATTTTTTTGAAAGGCTAATTAAATATTAATGAATTTATCTTTATTTATATTATTGCTCATTGTGATGTTATCGAATCTTGTATCGATTATTTTTTTGACTCCAATGGTACCTGATCAAGAATGGGCACAGAAAATATTTTATCTTCATGTTCCTTTAGCATGGGCAGGTTTTTTATCATATTTCTTTGTAATGCTTGCAGGATTTGGATATCTTTTTTCTAAGAAGCTCGAATATGACAGAATCGGACATGCTGCAGCAGAGATTGGTACGATATTTACAGGTCTTGTATTAGTAACTGGACCTATTTGGGCTACTCCAATTTGGGGAAAACCATGGGTTTGGGAGCCAAGACTTATTACGACTTTAGTTTTATTTCTAATCTATGTAGGATACTTTATTTTAAGAAATGTTGGAATTTATAGACAAAGAGTAGCATTAATTTCTGCTATTATAGGGATTATTGCATTCTTAGACATACCCATCATATTTGCATCGGTAAATTTTTGGGCAGCTGAAATTCAATCCCATCCTCAAATGGGAATGTCAAAACAACCTTCAGGCATACTATCACCGTTTTTATTTTCTTTATTTGCTTTTACTAGCCTTATGCTCACTATGCTATACTTAAGAATGAAAGTGCTATATTTAGAAGACAAAGAGAAAAATTATGTATAATTATTTAGAATATTTTTTAGCAGCATTGTTTATTGTATTTATTGTGATTTTTTTATGGTTTTTGTTAAATATAAAAAAACTGAAAAATTTATAAATAAGCATTTTTAATATTGTATTATTTACTATATCTTTGAATTGAAATATTAATTATTCTAGGGGGATATGAATAAGATGGAAAGAAAAATTGTACATGTAGTTGGTACGGGCACAATTGGTGAACCACTAATTGGCATCTTATGTGAACAGAAAAGCAATCTTGGTATTGATGAAGTAACATTTCATAAACATTCTCCCTTAACAAAAGATAAACCAAAAATTGA
>JAYZIW010000066.1:0-3212 GCA_036165075.1 Fidelibacterota bacterium
TGTTAAGAAATCAATAAATGTTTGATCAAATACCGTTTGACCATTTGGTGCTGCATACTGTGAATTATCATGAGTAACAGCAACATATAATTTAAATCCTAAATTATTTACATCTCCAGCAGAAGAAACTGTAACATTTCCATTAAGATTATAACCATCTCTTGTTCCACTTATTTGCACATTAAAAGGAGTCACTCCATCTACTTCTGCTCTTGCATGTGTTCTCCATGTAGCTGCAGTACTACCAGAATCGGTCCATCCTTGTGTATACATATGAGGCACATAACCAGCATTGTAGTAATTTTCACGATTAATCACCGGACTAGGATTAAAATCATAGTAAGGATCGCCAGAAGCAGGCCACCATACGTGATATCTTAAAACAATCCAATCATCTGCTAGATCATCTGCATAAACTGAAGATGTAGGATCTAAATACTCATTCAATTTTGTATTCTGTGGTAAGCAAGGTCCACATGTTGTGGATGTAAAGAGCTCCATTAGAATTTTTGATTTAACATTTACTGCTGAACCGTCATTTCCACCAGTCTCTGATGTATTATCAGTAGAAGCATTTACGCTACTACCACCATTTGAACAGGAGAGAATCAGCATAGAGCTAATAACTGCTGTTAGCATAAAAAACTTTTTATAGTGTTTAGTCATTCTATTTTTCTTCCTTTAAAAGGTTTATTTTTAAAAACGTAATAAGTTAGTCGAAATTACGGCTGTAGTCAATTCTTATGCCATCATCAAAGGCTTGTACATATCGACACACTCCATTTGTACAATCCAATCCACCGCGAATAGAACCATAGAATAGTTCGAGCGTATGATCAGATTTAAACTTATATGCCATAGAAAATGAATTCCATTGATTAGCGCTATCAAATGAATTTTCTGGACTATTGTTGAGAAGAGATTCATCGCTATTGGTTGATTCATGGGCAACATTAAAAGACCATTTTTGTTTATAATTTGCTGATAATGCCAAAAATATATTTTTTTGATATTCTTCTGATAGAAGAGAATAAAATGTACTATTATCATCTATTCCTTCAACATCTGAAATAGTCGTTGTATCAAACCCTGTTTTAAGTCTTTGTAACTCTAATTGAAATTCAACATTCCATAATGGATTAATAGCAACACTCACCAAGAATGGTAATGTGAATGATTGGGTTATTTCAAATGATTTTACCTCAGCAGAATTAGACAATACATTAAATACTTGATCTTGAAAATCTATACCAACTTTATAGAACGCTTTTCCATTTGCGTTATATCCACTTAATTCAATAAATAATTCTTCAAAAGGATAGGATTCTTGACTGCTTGAAGGCATAGAGCTGTTATCGCCATACCATAACGAACTATCAATTCCCATTCCATTGTACCATCGCTTTGAACTACTTGATTTCATATAATTAACTGAGATATTAACATTGTCATTAATCGGTCCTAATAATTGCATTTCTAACCCTACTTCATCATTAAGGTTCACCTCTCTTGAATTACGACTTAATAATCTAAATGTGTGTTGATAAAAACCGCTTGGCGAACGTTGAATATCTAGTGCTTGTCCATAATTCTCTACAATATTGTCTCGTATTATTGGATCGTTAACATCGATTGTGAACTTTCGATAACTAGAAGTTAGTGCCCAGTCTTTTAAATAGTTGGTGTTGGATATATAAAAACCTGTACCATCTTTTTCAGGATAGAAAATCTCCAAATCTCCAGGATCCTTTTCAGAAACCTTATTAATCATAGAAACAAAAAATTCACCATTCTCATATGATTTATCTATGCGAGCACTTGTTAGAGTATGAGATAAATTGCGTTTATCTTCATCTACAAACAAGAAAGCAAATCCTATATTAGATTTATTAAGATCAAAACTCATATCAGCTCCATAAAGAAACTGGTCTACAAAATAATTAGGCACTCTAGGGTCATAGCCTCCTAATGCTGTTGTACTCTTTCTGTTTGCAGTATCCCCTGCAATTATATTGACCGTCTTCCAATCATCTTGGAATGTCAATCCTAATCCTCTAGAACCTGTATCAAAATCTAGATTTTGATAATCTAATTGATTCAATAATAACCCTCTTCCCCAGGTCTGATATACATCCCCTAATTCAAATGAGAATTTATCATTATAAAATCCGAATAAAAGTTTACGAAGACCATCCTCTTTTAACCCAATTTCAGGAGGATCGCTTATTTCAAAAGTAAAAATAGATTCCAAACGATAATCTTCTCGATTAAGAGACAATTTTGTATCCAAATATACTTCATTATAATTATAATCATTCTTACTGTCTCCATATCGAACAGATAATTGATTTGAAACATCTGTTTGACTATAACTGTATGTAAGTAAGAGTATAGCAGTTAATACTTTATTAATCATTTAATGCATCGTCTAATTGTTTCTTTAGTTCAATCTCATCGCCTAAATAAAAACCTCTTTTGCGATAAACAACCTCATTATTTTTCAATATCAACGTTAATGGAATAGGTTGTGCATTGAATTGTCTGGATAGCTTCTGATCAGAATCAAATATAATATGATAATTGTCATCAATAGGATATTTCCTAGAACGAACAAACCCTTTTACCTTGGCTTTATCGCCAGGCTTATCTTCATTAATTAAAATAACTGATACATCTTCATAGTCATCAATAAACTCATTAAGCTTATCAATCTCTTTAATACAAGGAATACACCATGTTGCCCAGAAACTCACAAAGGATACTTTAGAAGTTAAACTATGAAGATTTGTTTTTTCGTTATTGATCAAACGCACTGTATTGTTTGGAAAATTAGTTTGACATATAAGGCAAGTTGTTAAAGAAATAAAATGATACGAAAAATCATTATTCGCCCTCAAGGAGCGTTTCAATCCTACGTTCAACCATAATCTTTCCAATAAAATTCATAGAGCCTATCAAATCAGGTCCAAAAGTAAGTCCAAATAAAGCATATCTTATTGGCTTCATTACTTTTCCTATACCAACATCATGTTGAGTCATTAAGTCTTGAAAGATTGACTCCATTTCTTCTTTAATTATATCATTTGGCGTTAATCTTTCATAGTCAGAAATTTTTAATGCTGAAAGAAAGTCTTTTAAAATTGGAATTGAATCTTTGAGAACTTCATCATGAAGTTTAATATCTGGATAATAAAAAAATGGGTTGCCAATAG
>JAYZIW010000067.1:0-16569 GCA_036165075.1 Fidelibacterota bacterium
AATGGCAGTGAAGACGGTATTGAGGATGAGCTTCTTGAAAAGGCAATTGAAATTGTTGTAGTAAGCAAACAAGGATCTATTTCGTTGTTACAAAGAAGGTTATCTGTGGGTTATTCTAGAGCTGCAAGGTTGGTAGATGAGATGGAAAGATTAAAGATTGTAGGACCTTTCACCGGTAGTAAGGCACGTGAAGTTCTTGTAGATGAATCTTATCTAGAAACAATCAAAGATGATCAAGAAATATAGCTTAATTTTCTTAATTAGCGTCTCCTTTACGCAAAATATAATCGAAAAAGATATCGCTTTATTTATCGATAGTATCAATAATAGAACTTTAGATTTAGTTATTGAAAAAGATAATGTTGATAGCGATGCAAAATTATCTGTTCTAAATGAGAATATTTATTTTGACACATCAAGTGAAGATGGAACAATTGCTATCATAGATAGTGTAAGTATTGTAACATATGACTTTAATAATGAAGTAATAATAATGGAAACTGTAGATAATACATTTTTAGATATCTTTAATAGCAATAATCTATCAAAATACAAGGTATTGCAAAAAAGTATCCAATATGGAATATGCAGTATTGATTATGAATTGGAATCTCTATTAACATCTGTTGAATTTGATATAAATTCAAAAGAAATTATATCGATTGAAGTAAAAGATGGTGATGTCGTTTTATTCAAATCTCGCATAAAAGATATCTCTGGGTTTAATAATCCTATTGAAGACAATAATTTTGATCATTGGAAAATATTAGATTGGAGAGAAGTTAAGTAAGATGTTTGATGCAATATTCCTAGATAGAGATGGAACAATTAGCCATGATCCTTATGGCTATATTAATAGTCTTTCTGACTATAAGTTTTTTGACTACACATTTGAAGCTTTAGAGATATTAAATAAGCACACTGATAAATTTGTCATTGTTACCAATCAGTCAGGATTGTCTTCAGGCAAGATTGATATAGAAAATTTAGAAGAGATAAATCGTTTTATTTATCAAGAATTTGAGAAAAGAGACTTGCCTTTGAAAAAAATATACTTTGCTGAAAATTATGATGAAAGCTATCACTCAATGAGGAAACCTGGAATTGGAATGTTTGCAAAAGCCAAAGAAGAATTTGATATTGATTTTTCAAAAAGTTTAATGATTGGTGATTCTGTAGTTGATATGCAAGTAGGAGATAGGCTTGATATGAAAACCATTTTCTTATTAACTGGTTTTGGGAAAGAATATCTAAATGAAGTAGAAGAAAAATGTAGTCCTAATTTCATAGCAAAAGATTTATTGCATGCGGCAAAGGAGGTTATATCAATATAGGAGTTATATATGGAGGCAATTCAGAGGAAAGTGAAGTTTCTATAAGATCTGGAAAGGCTATATCTAGTGCGTGCAATAAGATAGGTCATCATATCTCTGAATTTCATATATCAGAAAATAGCATTGATAGCATTCTTCCTTCGCTTAAAGAGTTAGATTTTATTTTCTTAGCATTGCATGGAGTTTTTGGAGAAGATGGGTTTATTCAAGAGATATTAGATAAAAATAATATAATATATAATGGCTCTCAATCATCTTCATCCAAGAATTGTTTTGATAAAAGCTTTACGAAAGAAATTGCTCAAGACAATGACATTGCAACACCTGACTTCGCTATTCTAAACGGAGAAAGTTCTAATATCGATTCTTTTAAGTTCAGTAAGTGTGTTATTAAGCCAAACAAACAAGGAAGTTCAGTTGGATTTTCTATTATAAATGATATCAAGGAAATTGAAGATGCATTACAATCTGCTCTTAAGCATGATAGTCATGCTCTCATAGAAGATTATATTGAAGGTCGTGAGATCACTGTTTCTATATTAGGCAACCAAGCACTTCCCGTTATAGATATACAGCCCAATCATGGCATATATGATTATAGAGCAAAATATACAAAGGGAGAAACCCGGTATATTTGCCCTGCAGAAATTGATAGTTCTTTATCAATAAAAATCCAAAACGCTGCACTAAAAGTTCATCAATTATTAGATTGCAAAGTATACTCAAGAGTGGATTTTCGACTAGATAAAAACAATAAATTTTGGCTATTAGAAATAAATACACTTCCAGGCATGACAGAAACAAGTCTATTTCCAATGGCAGCAAAAGCTAGCGGATTATCTTTTGAGGACTTAATTGATAAAATTATTAAATTGTCTTTAGAAAAATGAAACTACAATTTTATAATTCAATTACATCTGAAAAAGAGGAGTTTAAACCAATATCAGACAATGAAGTATTGGTGTATAGTTGCGGTCCAACAGTTTATAATGCTTCACACATAGGAAATTTTAGAACTTTCGTTTTTTATGACTTACTCAATAGAGTTCTTATGCAAAATGGATATACTGTAAGGAATGTTATTAATATCACCGATATAGATGACAAGATTATCGATAGAATTAATAATGAAGATGTTACATTTGATGATTTGACTAAAAAATATGAAGGCCTTTTCTTAGATCAGTCAGCATCACTTCATATTTTACCCTCCACTATCAACCCTAGAGCGTCAGAATATATATCAGAGATGATCGACTTTATTACATCTCTAATAGATCAAGGTGCTGCTTACGAGGTAAATGGCAATATATTTTTTGATACAAAAAGATATAAAAAGTATGGAAAATTTGTGAATGTTGATGATGGAAATTTATCGATAGAAGATGATGGTCTGGGAAAGAAGCATCCCAATGATTTTTCATTATGGAAAGCATGGAAAGAATCTGATGGTGAAATTACATGGAAATCAGATTGGGGTAATGGTAGGCCTGCATGGCATACAGAATGTGCTGTATTGGGTACAGAATTATTAGGCAAATCTATAGATATTCATTGCGGTGGAATTGATTTAAAATTTCCGCATCATGAGAATGAATCAGCTCAAGTAGAAGCATTGCTAGGTAATCAGTTTGCAAATTACTGGCTTCATGCAGAACATCTAATTTTTGATAGTGAAAAAATGAGTAAATCTTTAGGAAATACATTAGATATTTCCGATTTATTGGAAAAATATTCTCCGGAGACACTAAGATTATTTTTGTTGTCATCTCATTATCGATCAAAAGTATCATTTTCCGATAAAAAATTAGACGATTCATCAAAGATGATAGATAAGATCAATAGATTTAGGAATAATTTTGATTTAGATGCTATTGATACTGAAGGTAGAGAATATAGCAATTCTCACCTAGCTTTTTTAGATGCTTTAAATGATGATTTGAATACTCCAGAAGCTCTTGGTGTATTCTTTGATTTTATTAACAAAATGAATAAAAACATAAATAATGAGTTAATGACGGAAGATTTAAAGGCAGAATCAAAAATATTTATCAATTTATTTAATGCAATTTTTAATACTATTAATACATCTTTACCTGATAGAGATAATATACCTGAAAATATACAAAATCTTGCCTCTTTAAGAGAAGAGATGAGAGATAAGTCTGACTGGAATGAAGCGGATAATCTAAGAGAAAAGATTGAAAAATTAGGGTGGATTATTGAAGATACAAAAGATGGTCAGAAGCTCCTCAAAAAGAAATAATTTGTTTTCCTGCTAATTCTTCTTATATTTCGTCGCTTTTACCTACGCGTGCGTGTATAGGTGTATATAAAATTGCATTGCCGGTGTAGCTCAGTTGGTAGAGCAAGTGATTTGTAATCACTAGGTCGGGGGTTCAAGTCCTCTCGCCGGCTCAGTTTTTTAGGTAGAAGAGAGTTATTTGAAAATTTTTTGTCCTACTATCAGGTAGTATTGAGTATTAGGATTTCGGGCAAATGGCCGAGTGGTTAAAGGCAGCAGACTGTAAATCTGCCGACGTAAGTCTACGGAGGTTCGAATCCTTCTTTGCCCACAAGGTTTTGCGAGTGTAGCTCAGCTGGTAGAGCATCAGCCTTCCAAGCTGAGGGTCGCGCGTTCGAATCGCGTCACTCGCTCAAGAATTATTGCCTGCGTAGCTCAGTAGGTAGAGCACTTCGTTGGTAACGAAGAGGTCACCGGTTCAATCCCGGTCGTAGGCTCACAAAAAATTGAAAATTTGTATTTTATAAAATAAAGGAGATAAGAAGATGGCTAAAGAAGTATTTAAAAGAGATAAGCCTCACTGTAATGTTGGTACAATTGGTCACGTTGACCATGGAAAGACTACGTTAACTGCAGCTATTACGCAAACTCAAGCGAATTTGGGATTAGCTGAGCAACGTTCTTTCGATACGATCGATAATGCACCTGAGGAAAGAGAAAGAGGACTGACAATCCAAACTGCTCACGTAGAGTATGAGACTGCAAATCGTCACTATGCTCACGTTGATTGTCCTGGTCACGCCGATTATATTAAAAATATGATCACTGGTGCTGCACAAATGGACGGTGGTATTCTTGTTGTGAGTGCTGCAGATGGACCTATGCCTCAAACTCGTGAGCACGTTCTTTTAGCTCGCCAGGTTAATGTTCCAAGTCTAGTGGTTTTCATGAACAAATGTGACCAAGTAGATGATCCGGAACTTCTTGAGCTAGTAGAGATGGAGCTTAGAGATCTATTAACTGAGTACAAGTTTGATGGAGATAATACTCCAATCATTAAAGGAAGTGCTTTAAAAGCTCTTGAAAATCCTACGGATGCTGAAGCAACAAAATGTATTGCTGAGTTAATGGAAGCTTGTGACTCATATATTCCTCAACCAGAAAGAGCGCTTGATAAGCCGTTCTTAATGCCTGTTGAAGATGTGTTTAGCATTACAGGTAGAGGAACTGTTGGAACAGGTAGAATCGAATCAGGTAAGATCAAAGTTGGTGATGAAGTTGAGCTTATTGGTTTAGGTTCTGATATGACTACTACTGTTACAGGAGTAGAAATGTTCCAAAAAACACTTGAAGAAGGAGAAGCAGGGGATAACGCTGGTCTTCTAATGAGAGGTGTTGAGAAAGACGATTTAAAAAGAGGTATGGTTGCAGCTGCTAAAGGCTCAATCACTCCTCACACTAAGTTCAAAGCAAATGTATATGTTTTGAAAAAAGAAGAAGGTGGCAGACATACTCCATTCTTTAACAATTACAGACCTCAGTTCTATTTTAGAACTACAGATGTAACTGGAGTAGTTACATTACCTGAGGGAACTGAAATGGTTATGCCTGGAGATAATGTTGAAATGTCAGTTGAATTAATTACACCGATTGCTATGAATCAAGAGCTAAGGTTTGCTATTAGAGAGGGTGGACATACAGTAGGGGCTGGCGTCGTTACTGTTATTGAAAGCTAAAACTGTGGCAGGCAATAGTAAAAGAGCAATTGTAAGACTTGAGAGTTCTGCAGGGACAGGGTATCGCTATACTGTTACTAAGAATAAGAGTAAGCATCCCGACAAACTTGAATATAAAAAGTTTGACCCTGTAGCTCGCAAGCATGTTCTTTTTAAAGAAATAAAATAAAATAGCAAATAGGTGAGTAGCTCAATTGGTAGAGCATCGGTCTCCAAAACCGGGGGTTGCGGGTTCAATTCCTGCCTCACCTGCAAAAAGGGAAAAGTATGTTGAAAGCGGTAAAAGATTTTTTAAATCAAGTATACCTGGAAATGAATAAAGTTTCTTGGCCAAGCTACTCTGAATTGAGAGGATCAACTTATCTGATTATTATTTTTTTCTTAGTGTTTGCATTATTTTTGTTTGGAATTGATTGGGTAATTCAACAATTGGTAAGAGTGGTATTATGAATTGGTATAGTTTAAGAGTCATGTCAGGTAAAGAGGAAAAAATTAAAGATAGTATTTTCCGTGAACTTGCATATGAGAAAGAAATAGCAGAAAACGTTGAAGATATCTTAATACCAACTGAAAATGTAGTAGATATTAAAAATGGAAAGAAACATGTAAAGAAAAAAGTATTCTTTCCTGGATATATTCTTTTAAAAATGGAAATGAATAACGAAACAAAATTTTTTATTGAAGGAATCGATGGTGTGATGAGTTTTGTTGGACCTAAAGGTAGTCCACAATCATTAAATGATGCTGAGATTAAAAGAATCGTAGGTTCTTTTGATCCGGATGATGATTCAGTAGATGAGATTGAAGAAATACCGTTCAAAGTTGGAGATTCTGTCAAGGTTACTGATGGGCCTTTCAAAGATTTCAATGGTCTTATTCAAGAGATTAACGATCGAAACAGAATTAAAGTTAACGTCAATATTTTTGGTCGTCCAACACCTATTGAGTTAAGTTTCAACCAAATATTAATAGAGAATTAAAAAAATGGCAGAAAAAGAAAAAACAGGACTTATTAAGTTACAGATTCCAGCTGGGCAAGCAAATCCTGCTCCGCCTGTAGGACCTGCTTTAGGTCAACACGGTGTGAATATTATGGATTTTTGTAATGCTTTCAATGAGGCTACAAAAGAATTACAAGGAATGTTAACTCCTGTGATTATAACAGTTTACAAAGATAGATCTTTTACTTTTGAGACAAAATCTCCACCAGCATCTACTTTGATTATGAAAGAATTGAATATGAAAAAAGGATCTCAAGAGCCAAATAAGGATAAAGTGGGATCAATAACTATTGCGCAATGTAAAAAAATTGCTGAAATGAAAATGAAAGATTTAAATGCTCATACAGTAGACCATGCAGCTGAGATGATTGCTGGGACTGCTGTTAGTATGGGGATTGAGGTGGATAGATGAAAACTACAAAATTTTCAAAATTGGTTTTAGATAAAATAGACAATTCTAAGTTTTATGATATAGATGAAGCAATGTCTTTGCTGATGGAATTTAAAAGATCAACTTTTGCTGAGTCTGTTGATGTTGCATTTAATTTAGGAGTTGATCCTAGACATGCAGAGGAAAATATTAGATTAAGCTTGGTTCTACCTCATGGAGTTGGAAAAAACGTTTCAGTTTTGGCTATAGTCAATTCTGAGAAGGAAGCAGAAGCAAAAGAAGCAGGGGCAGATTTTGTAGGAAGCGAAGAATATCTTGAGAAGATTAAATCAGGATGGACTGATGTTGATAAGATAGTAGTTACTCCAGATTTAATGGGAAAACTAGGTAAGTTAGGTAAAGTATTAGGTCCTAAAGGGTTAATGCCAAATCCTAAATCTGGTACAGTAACAAATGATATTGCGAAAGCAATCAAAGAATTAAAAGCAGGTAAATTAGATGCGAGAGTTGAGAAAAATGGTATTTTGCAATCTTCGATTGGTAAGACATCGTTTTCAGAAGAGGAGTTGAAAGAAAACTTTGAAACTCTTCGTTCTGCATTGATGTCTGCAAAGCCTAATTCATTTAAAGGTAAATATTTGAATTCAATTAGTATATCCTCGACATTAGGTCCGGGAATCAATATAGGAACTGAATAATTATGCCAAGCATTAAAAATATAGATAGAGTTAAAGACTTAAGCGATAAGCTAGGTAAGGCCAAGGCGGTATACTTTACTGATTATTTAGGTCTAGATGTGGTTAGTATCACTCAATTGAGAAAAGAATTTGTGATGAAAGATGTAGAATTCACAATTGCAAAAAATACCTTAATTAAATTAGCTGCAAAAGAAGCAGGTATGTCAGGTGTTGATGATTTTTTAACAGGGCCAACAGCAATGGCTGTTAGCTATGAAGATCCTACTAATCCAGCACAAGTAATTAAGAATTTTTTAAAAGATTTTGATAAGCCTTCAGTGAAAGGTATGATTTTAGATGGAGAAGTATTCGATGCAAATGAGTTTGACAGAATAGCTAATCTACCATCAAAAGATCAACTTTTATCTAAATTGGTCGGAATGTTAAATTCCCCAATGTCAAAACTGAGCAGTACTTTAGGAAGTCCTGTTTCTGGCTTATTAGGAGCACTTGAACAATTAAACTCAAAGAAAGAAGGGTAGTTAAAATGAGCACTAAAAGAGAAGATGTGTTAAAGTATCTTGAAGAAGCAAATATGATTGAAATATCTGAGCTTTTAAAAGATATCGAAGATAAATTTGGCGTAACAGCTGCTGTACCTGTTGCTGCAGCCGCAGGAGCGGCCGGTGGTGGAGATGCTACTGCAGATGCTGCTGAAAAAAGTGATTTTAATGTAGTCTTAACGGCTGCTGGACAATCAAAAATCGCTGTGATTAAAGTTGTTAGAGAGATTTCTGGGTTAGGACTTAAAGAAGCTAAAGAATTGGTTGATTCTGCTCCTAAGGCTCTGAAAGAAGGCGTTGCTAAAGATGAGGCAGAAGGTTTAAAGTCTCAACTTGAGGAAGCCGGAGCTACAGTAGAATTACAATAATATAAACAAATATATTAATTAACCAATTTTTTGGAGGAATAGGTATTTTGAACTTAGATAAGTTGAATAACAGACATAATTTTGAAAAAATAAAAACAGCCGTAGAACTACCAAATCTTCTCGATTTACAGGTAGGTTCTTTTCATGATTTTTTACAGGAAGATGTTAAACCAAAAGACAGAGTAATGTTTGGTTTACATGAAGCTTTTTCTTCAATTTTTCCATTACAAGATAATCATGAGAACTATATACTTGAATATAAAAGTTATACGATTGGAAAACCTAGATATACTCCAAGAGAATGTGCAGATCGTGGTATTACTTATAATGTACCTCTTAGCGTAAAATTACGCTTAAAGATTACTGACGAAAAAGATAAAAAGAAATTTTCTCAAGTCATAGATCAAGATGTTTATTTTGGTAATATGCCATATATGACCAATAAGGGTACTTTTATCATTAATGGGGCTGAAAGAACTGTTGTAACTCAACTTCAGCGATCTCCTGGTGCTTTCTTTGATCAAAAATTTCATCCAAATGGTGCGAAGCTTTTTAATGCCAGAATTATACCAATTAGAGGTTCTTGGATAGATTTTACAACAGATATTAATGATATCTTGTTTACTATCATTGACAGAAAAAGAAAGTTTCCAGCAACTTTACTATTAAGATCTTTAGGATTCAATTCTGATGAAGATATCTATAATGCATTTGACTTAATTCTTGAAATGGACCCTTCTAAAATAAAACAAGATAACCTCACTGATTATGTTACCGTTGAAGATACTATAGATATGGAGACAGGTGAGTTAGTAGTTGAGTCAGGAAAAGAGTTAAATGAAACTATTATAAGTGCTTTAAAAAATAATAAGACAAAAATTGTTAAGCTTGTAGATATAAGAAATAATATCGATAGTATGATGATTTATAATACTATCAAAAAAGATCCTACCAAATCTACAGAAGAAGCATTGTTAAAAGTATACTATTTGCTAAGAGGTAGTGAAGCTCCTAGCGCTGAGTCTGCTCAGAAATTTATCGATAGAATGTTTTTCTCTCCTAAGAAATATGATTTGGGTCAAGTAGGAAGATATCGCCTAGATAAGCAGTTCGATTTAGATAACAAAGGAAGCGATTCTGTCTTAACTCATGACGATTTTCTTATCACTATTAAATATTTAATACTAATGAGAAAAGGATTAAAATCTCCGGATGACATTGATCATTTAGGAAACAGAAGAGTAAGAACCGTTGGAGAGCAGCTCAAAGTACAGTTTAATTCTGCTTTAGCTAGAATGGTAAGAACTGTATATGAAAGAATGAATTTAAGAGAATCTGAAACAATTACACCTCAAGATTTAATTAATTCTAGATTAGTAACTACAGTGATTAATACGTTTTTTGGAACCAGTCAGTTATCTCAGTTTGGGGATCAAACAAATCCGTTAGCAGAAATTACTCATAAGAGAAGAATTTCCTCTCTTGGGCCTGGAGGTCTTTCAAGAGAAAGAGCAGGTTTTGAAGTTCGAGATGTTCACTATACTCACTATGGTAGACTATGTCCAATTGAAACTCCTGAAGGTCCGAACATTGGTTTGATATCATCTCTTGCTTTAATGGCAAAAATCAATAGGCATGGATTTATTGAAGCGCCTTATAGGGTAGTAGATAATCAAGTAGTAAAAGATGAGTTCCTTTATCTTTCAGCTGATGACGAAGATAGAACAAACATTGCGCAATCAGGTTTAAGTACTGATAGCAAAAATAAGATAAGCGATTCAAAAGTTAGGGTTAGATCTAAGGGAGACTTCCCTATTGTAGATCCAGAAAATGTGCAATATACAGATATTGTACCAAACCAAATTTTGAGTGTTGCAGCTGCTCTAATTCCATTTGTTGAGCATGATGATGCTAATAGAGCATTGATGGGTTCAAATATGCAACGTCAATCTGTGCCACTAATGAAAACAGAATCACCTATTGTAGCTACTGGAATGGAGAGAAAAGTTGCAAGAGATTCTCAGTCTGTAATTATTGCACCTATTTCAGGTACAGTTGTGCATGTTGATTCGAATAAGGTTGTGATCAAGGATAGTAGTCATCCTGACAGTGCATTGCTAAAAAAAGATGCAAATCTCGTTACTGTAGATTTAATTAAATATGCTCGATCTAACCAGAACACATGTTACAATCAAAAAGTAATTGTTACAGAGGGTGATAAAGTAAAGAAAGGCCAAGTCATTGCTGATGGAGCTTCAACAGATAAAGGCGAGCTATCCTTAGGGAAGAATGTATTAGTAGCTCTAATGCCTTGGAATGGATATAATTTTGAGGATGCTATTGTTATAAATGAGAGACTTGTAAGAGATGATGTGTTTACATCTATTCACGTAAATGAAATTGAGCTAGAAGTTAGAGATACAAAAAGAGGACAAGAAGAATTAACTCCTGAGATTCCTAATGTAAGCGAAGAAGCAACATCGCAACTAGATGAAGACGGTCTTATCCGAGTGGGAGCTATTGTAGAGGAAGATGATATATTAATTGGTAAGGTGACTCCTAAAGGCGAAACAGACCCTTCTCCAGAAGAAAAGCTTCTTAGAGCAATTTTTGGAGAGAAAGCAGGAGATGTAAAAGATGCTTCTAAGAAAGCTGAACCTGGCGTAAAAGGCGTAGTCATTAAAACTGATCTTTATGAAAAAACTTCTAAGCAGTCTAGAGCAGAAGTAAATCAACAGATTAAAGTATTGCAAAAGACAAAGAGAGACGATGAAAGAGCTTTAAGGTCTAGCAGAGATGAACTTCTTAAGTCTATTCTTAACAATAAAATAACTCTTGGAATAAAAGCCTCTAGAGATGGAAAGGTCCTTGTAAAGAAAGGAAGTAAATTGACATCAAAGAAATTAGATAGCTTCAATTTTCAACTATTCTCTACTGAAGATCCATGGATTTCGGGTGAAAAGACTTGGGAGAAAATACTAAACATTGTTAAATCCTTTGATCAAAACCTTATTGATCTTGATACAGAATTAGAATCAAATATCTTTAAACTTAAAGAGGGCGATCAGCTTCAGCCAGGTATTTTAAAGTTAGCTAAAGTATATGTGGCTAATAAAAGAAAAGTATCGATTGGTGATAAGATGGCTGGAAGACATGGAAATAAAGGTGTTATTGCTACAATAGTTCCTGAAGAAAATATGCCTTATTTAGAAGATGGTACTCCAGTAGATATCTGTCTAAATCCTATGGGGGTTCCTTCTAGAATGAATTTAGGTCAGCTATATGAAACTATGTTAGGTTGGGCTGGAAAAATACTTGATGAGAAGTATGAAACTCCAGTTTTTAATGGTGCGACACCTCAAGAGGTAGCAGCAAAAATGAAAGAAGCTAAATTGCCAGATACAGGTAAAGTTACATTGTATGATGGTTTAACAGGAGAAAAGATTGATAATCCGGTATTAGTAGGTTACATGTATATAATGAAATTATTCCATATGGTTGATGACAAAATGCATGCTAGATCAACTGGTCCATATTCACTAGTTACTCAACAGCCTTTAGGCGGTAAAGCACAATTCGGTGGACAGCGATTTGGTGAGATGGAAGTTTGGGCGCTTCAAGCATATGGTGCTGCTCATATCTTGAGAGAGATTTTAACAATCAAGTCAGATGATATCGAAGGTAGATCAAAGGTCTACAGTGCGCTTGTTAAAGGAGAAGATTTACCTGATCCAACAACTCCAGAAGCTTTCAATGTATTTATGAAAGAGATTCAAGGCCTTGGATTAGACATAACTTTAGATTAAAGGAAAGAAAATAAATGTACAAAGCAAATAACAGTATTTCACTTAAACTGGCTTCACCAGAAAAGATTCTTGAAGGATCATTTGGTGAAGTTTTAAAACCTGAAACGATTAATTATCGCTCTTATAAGCCAGAAAAAGATGGACTATTTTGTGAAAAAATCTTTGGTCCAGTAAAAGATTTTGAATGTCATTGCGGTAAGTATAAAGGCATTAGATATAGAGGCATTATATGCGATAGATGTGGAGTAGAGGTTACTACAAAGAAGGTGCGTAGAAATAGAATGGGACATATTACTTTAGCAGTGCCAGTTGTCCATATTTGGTTCCTCAAATCAATACCTAGTAAGCTAAGTTATATTTTAGGTAAAAGCGCAAAACAATTAGAAAGTGTAATATATTATGAAAATTATTTAGTAATCAATCCAGGTAAGAGTGGTCATAATCGTTTTGACTTGCTTACAGAAGAAGATTATATGAAAGCAGATACTGAATTTGGCTATGAAGCTTCTTCGCAAGAAGAAAGAGAAGAAGAATCTTATTTCTATGCAGCCATGGGTGGAGAGGCTGTTAAAGACGGATTAGCTGAAATGGATTTACTAGAGCTTAAAAAAGAACTAGAACTGATTAGCACTACAACAAAGTCAAAACAAAAGAAAGAAGATGCATTAAAAAGATTAAAAGTAGTGAAAGATTTTGCTAGAGATAGGAATAATAAACCTGAATGGATGATTGTTTCAATTCTACCTGTTATGCCTCCAGAATTAAGACCTCTAGTTCCGCTGGAAGGTGGAAGATTCGCAGCTAGCGATCTAAATGATCTTTATAGAAGAATTATTATTAGAAATAATCGTTTAAAACAGTTAATGGATATTCAAGCTCCTGAAGTTATTCTAAGAAATGAAAAGAGAATGCTTCAAGAGTCTGTTGATGCGCTTTTTGATAATACAAAAAGAAAAACTGCAATAAGAAGTGGATCGAAAAGACCATTAAAATCTATATCTGATATGTTAAGAGGTAAGCAGGGTAGATTTAGACAGAACTTGTTAGGTAAAAGAGTTGATTATTCAGGTAGATCAGTTATTGTTGTTGGTCCTGAGCTAAAAATGACTGAATGTGGAATTCCAAAGAATATGGCATTAGAACTATTTAAACCTCATTTAATACGAGAATTAATCAGAAGAGATTTAGCTGCAACGCCTAGAAGTGCTAAGCTTATGATTGAAAATAAAGAGTCATTTGTGTATGAAATTTTAGAAACAGTAGTAAGGGATCATCCTGTATTATTAAATAGAGCACCAACTTTACATAGATTAGGTATTATAGCTTTCCAGCCAATATTAATTGATGGTAAAGCAATTAGAGTCCATCCACTTGTCTGTTCAGCATTTAATGCTGACTTTGATGGTGACCAAATGGCAGTTCATGTGCCTTTATCTGTTCCGTCTCAATTAGAAGCTAGAGTGTTAATGATGGCCAGTCAAAATGTTTTACATCCTGCAAGTGGAAAACCAATCACATTACCTTCTCAGGATATGATATTAGGTTGCTACTACCTAACAAGAGAAAAAACTGGACAAAAAGGAGAAGGAAAAACCTTTGGTTCTATTGACGAGGTAAAAATAGCATATGAAAATGACAAGGTTGGATTGCATGCTATTGTGAATGTAAGACACAACGGCAATTGGTATAAGAATACAACTGCTGGTCGTGCAATATTTAATGCGATTATTCCAGAAGAGTTAGGCTATTATGATGAAATGATCTCAAAAAAGAGATTAAGTTTTATTATAGGAGAGTCTTTTGTAAAAGCTGGCAATGATAAAACAGTAAAATTATTAGATGATCTTAAAGATATTGGATTTAAAACAGCAACAAAGAGCGGAATATCTATATCTATAAGTGATATCATTATACCAGATGAGAAAAATAACATTATAGGTAGAGCAGAAGAAGAAGTAGATAAAATTCAAGGAAGATTTAATCGACATATTCTTACAGAAGGCGAAAGATATAATAAAGTAATAGATGTATGGACAAAAGCAACGAGCGATATAGCTGGCGAGATGATGAAAGGATTAAAATCTGATGATGAAGGATTTAATTCAGTCTATATGATGGCAGATTCTGGCGCTAGAGGTAGCGGAGACCAAATAAAGCAGTTAGCTGGGATGAGAGGATTGATGGCAAAACCAAGAAAGTCTATGATTGGTGGTGGAGAAATTATTGAGAGCCCGATTCAATCTAACTTTAAAGAAGGTTTATCCATTATGGAATATTTCATATCCACTCATGGAGCTAGAAAAGGTTTGGCCGATACAGCGTTAAAAACAGCAGATGCTGGATATCTAACACGAAGATTGGTTGATGTTGCGCAGGATGTAGTTATATCAGAGGCTGATTGTAAAACAATTAACGGTATTACTGTTGCTGATCTTAAAGAAGGAGAAGAAATTGTTGAATCTTTAGCAGAAAGAATTCTTGGAAGAACATCATCTGAAAAAATTATTATCGATGGAGAAACAATCGTTAAATCAGGTGAAGTTTTTAATGAGAAAAAAGCTGATATGATTGTAAACAATAATTTGAATACTGTAAAAATCAAGTCAATCCTTACGTGTGAATCTAGAAGAGGTGTTTGTGCAAAGTGTTATGGTTGGGACCTAACAAGAAGAGAGCTTGTGACAACCGGTACGGCAGTAGGTATTATTGCAGCCCAGAGTATTGGAGAACCTGGTACTCAGTTGACGCTTAGAACTTTCCATATTGGAGGGACAGCGACTAGAATTGTTGAAGAATCTGATATGAAATCAAGAAATGGTGGTATAGCAAAATTTAACGATGACTATCAGAGTGCTAATACTATCGATGAAGATGGTCTAAAAGTAGTAAGATGTTTGACTAGAAACTCTAAACTACACATTAGAAATTCAAAGGGAGACTTGCTTGAAGAATATACTGTTCCTTATGGTGCTAATGTGCATATCCAGGATGGTGAAAAAATCAAAAAGAACCAAGTTCTACTCTCTTGGGATCCATATACAGACCTGATATTAGCTAGACAATCTGGTGTTATTAAAATGAAAGATTTCATTGAAGGGGATACTTATCAAGAAGAGGCAGTAGATGGTGGTAAGAAGCAAAAAGTAGTTACTGAATCAAAAGATAGAAGATTAAGTCCTCAAATTGAAATTTACAGCAAGAAAGGAGATATTCTTTCTGGTGGAACTATCTTGCCCGTCAAAGCAACCTTGGTAGTAAATGATGGTCAAGCAGTGACCCAAGGTCAAACATTAGTGAAGATTCAAAAAGAGGTTGGTAAGAGTCGAGATATTACTGGTGGTCTTCCAAGAGTAGCAGAACTATTTGAAGCGAGAAAACCTGCTAATCCTGCCGTTGTCAGTGAGATTAACGGTACAGTAGAATTTGGTGAGATTAAAAGAGGAGTAAGAAAGGTGTCCGTAATACCTTCCACTGGTAAAGCTGTTGTTTACAAGATTCCATATGGTAAACATGTCGTTGTTCATGAAGGTGATTTTATAACTGCTGGAACCGCATTATGCGAAGGTGCAATCTCTCCTGCTGATATTTTAACTATTCTTGGTCCAAACGCTGTTAGAGAGTATTTGGTTAATGAAATTCAAGAGGTATACAGATTGCAGGGAGTAGGTATCAATGATAAGCATATTGAGATTATTGTTAACCAAATGATGAAAAAAGTTATTATTAATGATCCAGGAGATACTTCATATCTTCCAGGTGAAAGATTAGATAAGACAACATTATTTAATGACAATGATTATATGAAAGGTATGGTTGTAGTAGACGAATCTGGAGATTCGAACTTAGAAGTTGGTATAATGATTTCTCAGAATGAGGTAAAAGAACTTAATAAAGAGTTTAAGACTGCAGGTAAGAATGTGATAAAATTTCATAAGGCAAAATCTGCTACGTTTGAACCAATTTTAATGGGAATTACTCAGTCTTCTCTTAATACTACTAGTTTTATCTCCGCAGCTTCTTTCCAAGAAACAACAAGAGTATTAACAGATGCAGCAACTGCATCAAAGACAGACCATTTGTTAGGCTTAAAAGAGAATGTTGCTTTAGGACGATTAATTCCTGCTGGAACAGGATTCCCTGATTTACAATCTATTCAAATTGAGCAAGAGAATCAGGAAGAAGAAGAGTAAATTCTCTTCCTGATCTTTTTCTAGATATTTGCTAAAAAACACACGCTTTCTACGCGTTAGAGAAAACGTTTGTTTTTTCCTTCTTATAACAATATATTTCGCGGTACTTTTAAATTTATTAAAGGAAAAATAATTTATGCCAACAGTAAACCAGTTGATTAGAAAGAGCAGAAAAAAAATTATTAAAAAGTCTGCCAGTAGAGCGCTTGAGAACAGCCCTCAGAAGAGAGGTGTGTGTACTCGAGTATATACAACTAC
>JAYZIW010000068.1:0-18498 GCA_036165075.1 Fidelibacterota bacterium
ATAGCATCTGTTATTGATAGTACTATGTTAAATATCGAGAAAGATAAGCCTGTAAAAGAGATTAAATTTCCATATGAAAGATATAGGATATTTTTAATATCAATTATACTCTTTTTATTAGTTTGCATATTCCATTTATGGCGTAATAGAAGTCAAGGAAATCTTTTCAATCAGATTCAATTTTTTAATAAAGACCCAAGAAAAGATTCAGTGAAAAAACTAAATCAATTGAAATTTGAAAATATCTCTTCTGCTATATTCTATGACAAGCTTTCAATAATATTAAAAAGATACTTAGAAAATCAATATTATGTTATTTCCTTTGAAATGACTTCTGAAGAGATAAAAACTTTCTTTAATGATGCTGATCTAATAGCGATACTTGATAAGATTGATTCTGTAAAATTTGCCAATAAAGAATACAGCAATTCTGAAAAAAAATATGATTTAGAACTAACAAAAAAAATTGTAAGAAAACTGTTATAAAAAAATTAAATAAATTAAGTTCTTAGCATGAGTACAACAGCAGATATAAGAAATGGATCTATACTAAATTTCAAGAATTCAAGAATGAAAGTAGTAGAATTCCAACATGTTAAACCAGGAAAAGGTCCAGCGTTTGTTCGAACCAAATTAAAGGATATTCAATCAGGAAAAGTTATCGATCAAACTTTCAATGCAGGTGTAAAACTAGAATTTATTAGAGTTACTTCTAGTCAATTCCAATACTTATACAAAGATGCTAGTAATTATATATTTATGGATAATCAAACATTTAACCAGGTTGAGGTTTCTGATACTTTAATGCAAGATGGAGATAGATATATCAAAGAAGGTGATAATATAGATTTAGTATTTGATGGCGATGAAATTATCAATATTAATCTTCCTGCTAAAGTAACGCTTAAAGTAGTACAAACAGATCCTGGACATAGAGGAAATACAGCTACAAATGCAACAAAGCCTGCTAAGATGGAGACTGGCCTGGAAGTCCAAGTTCCCTTATTTATTAATGAAGGAGATTTTTTAAAAATTGATACAAAATCTGGTGCTTACTCTGAGAGAGTAAAGCAATAATCTTATGTGGAAAGACAAGTTAAAAGAAGTTATCTATATATTAGAGAATAGTGATATAAATGAGATAGAAGTAAGATTCTGGTTTAGGAAGATAAAAGTTACTAAAAATCCTCCAATTATTAATTCTGATCTTAGCGATGTATCAGATTTAGCTGTATCAAGTTCCGATCAGCCTATTACACCTTCCGAAAAAAAGGAAGAATCTCGCCCAAAAGTAGATACTAATACATTTACTGTACGTTCACCTATGCCTGGAACATTCTATTCAGCTCCAGACCCAGATTCTAAGCCCTTTGCTGAAGTCAATGGCGCAATAAATCAAGGAGATACTATTTGTATCGTAGAAGCAATGAAGATTATGAATGAAATTCAATGTGAAAACAATGGTACTATTAAAGAAATTCTTGTTGAAAATGGTAGTCCAGTTGAATTCGATCAACCTTTGTTTATCTTAACTTATTCCGAATAAAATATGTTTAAAAAAATATTGATTGCAAATAGAGGCGAGATTGCCATAAGAATAATTCGCGCTTGTAAAGAGATGGGAATTAAAACTGTAGCAGTTTATTCTAAAGCAGATGAATTTTCTTTACACGTGAAATTCGCAGATGAAGCAATATGTATTGGTAATGGCCCTCCATTAGAGAGTTATTTAAATATTCCTAGAATTATTGCTGCAGCTGAAATATCTAATACTGATGCAATTCATCCAGGATATGGATTTCTAGCAGAAAATGCCCAATTTAGTAGAATCTGTAAGGAAAATGGATTCTGTTTTATTGGACCAGATGCTGAAACTATTGCTTTGATGGGAGATAAGGTCAATGCAAGGAGAGCTGCTGAAGATTCAAAAGTACCTATTGTTCCTGGAAGTAATGTTTTGAATTCTGCAGATGAGCTCATTGAGATTTCGAATGGAATTGGATATCCAGTTATGTTAAAAGCTTCTGGCGGAGGTGGTGGAAAGGGTATGAGAGTATTAAACAACGCTTCAGAAGCAGAAAAAGGTTTTAGCATTATACAATCTGAAGCAACTAAAGCATTTAATAACCCTGAAATATATGTTGAAAAATTTATTAAGAATGGTCGTCATATTGAGGTTCAGATTTTAGGAGATAAATTTGGCAATTATATTCATTTTGGTGAGCGTGAATGTTCAGTGCAAAGAAATAATCAAAAATTAATAGAGGAATGTCCATCTAGTTTTGTTGATAAAGATTTAAGAGAGATTTTGACATCAAAGTCTATTGATTTAGCTAGGAAAGTCAAATATGTTGGGGCTGGCACTGTCGAGTTTTTAGTTGATGAAGATAAAAACTTTTATTTTATTGAAATGAATACAAGAATTCAGGTAGAGCATACAGTTACAGAAATGGTATATATGATAGACTTAGTGAAAGAACAGATTAAGATGCATTATGGTAAAAAGATGTCTTTTACACAAGAAATGATTAATAGCAAAGGTCATTCCATTGAATGTCGATTAAATGCAGAGGATCCTTTTAATAATTTTGTTCCTTCACCTAAGAAGATTGATTCTCTTAATTTTCCAGGAGGAATTGGTATACGAATCGACTCTTACATTTATGCAGGATATCACATTCCCCCGTTTTACGATTCTATGCTTGGGAAATTGATTGTGCATTCTTCTACGAGAGAAAAAGCTATTGTTAAGATGCAAAGGGCTTTGCAAGAGACTTTTATTGAGGGGCCAGATACGACTCTGCCATTATTAGAAATGATTTTGTCAAATAATGACTTTATTAATGGAAATTTTGATATAAATTTTTTAAGTAATTTTCTAAAAAAAATTGAAAGGAAAGAAAATTGAATCATCCAAAGAATTTGATGTACACATCTGAACATGAATGGGTAAAGCTAGATGGCAATATTGCTACAATTGGAATTACAGATTTTGCACAAAGCGAGCTAGGAGATATTATTTTCTTAGAATTTCCTAATATAGATGAACATTTTAGTAGTGGCGATGTTTTTGGTACTATAGAAGCTGTTAAAACTGTTTCAGACATGTATATGCCATTAACAGGAAAAATTATTGATATAAATGAAGACTTGAATGATAGTCCAGAAAAAGTAAATGATGATCCTTATGAAAATGGATGGATGGTTAAGATTCAAATAGAAGACAATATCGATAAATCTGAATTACTTGATTCACAATCTTATACTGAGTTAATTGGATAGAGATGCTTATTAAATTAGATGATTTCTCTAGGATGCTAAAGATCGAAAGAAATTATTCTGAAAATACAATTAGTGCCTATCTTTCTGACTTAAAATCTTTCAATGTTTTTTTAGAAAGGAATAAGATCGGATTTAAAGATGTTGTTAGAGATAGTAATCATACAAAGGCCTTTTTTAGACATCTCTCAAGGAAAAAGTTATCTCCTAGATCTATCAAGAGAAAATTTTCTTCTCTTTCTTCATATTTTATTTTTTTGCTAGATAGAAAAATGATTAAAAATAATCCACTTAATGGAGTTTTTACGCCTAAGATACCTAAAGTTTTACCAGAAATCTTGACTCTAGATGAGATAAAAAAAGTATTTTTACAATCTGAAAATACTGATAATGAGTTATTGGGTCTTAGAGATAGGTGTATTCTGGAAATGTTATATTCTTCTGGATTAAGAGCTAGCGAGATATGTAGCCTGAAAATCAATAATATACAATTTGATTTAGATTTGATTCGTTTTTTTGGTAAAGGGAATAAAGAAAGGATGATTCCATTGACTTATTACGCAAGAAGATGGCTCGAGCGTTATTTGACGCAATCAAGGAGAATTCTTTCGGAGCGATCTACTAAAGGTTCTAATTTTGTTTTCTTGAGCAACAATGGGTTGCCACTAACTCGCGTAGAGATTAATCGTGCAGTTAAAAAATATATTGATAAGGTTGGTATTTCTAAAAAAATATCCCCACATACTTTCAGGCATTCATTTGCAACTCACTTAATTGACGGAGGAGCAAATCTAGTGGAAGTACAGGCTCTTCTTGGACATGCTGATATATCAACTACGGAGATTTATACTCATTTATCACGAGAATTTATTGATAGTGAGTATATGAAAGCTTTTGAAAAGAATAAGAATTAATTATTTTCTGATATGGGAATAGCAAGCGCACCACTAGAAATGCAATTAATAGTAATGCCATGTATTTTATTTGCATTAACTTTTCATGAGTATGCTCATGCTCGTGTAGCTTATTATTTAGGAGATCATACAGCTTACTATCAAGATAGGATGAATTTAAACCCATTGAGTCATTTAGATCCTATTGGAACTTTAGCATTATATTTTCTCGGTTTCGGATGGGCAAAGCCTGTACCTGTTAATATGCGAAATTTATCTAATCCTAGGCAGGATATGATGTTAATTGCCATTGCAGGTCCTGCCTCTAATATATTTTTAGCGACTATTGCTTCAATCTTTTTAAGATTTTTTAATATGAATAGTATTATTATTCCAGAATTACTTAATAGCGCAATGGTTTTCTTTATTTTTATAAATATCGTATTAGCATTATTTAACCTTATTCCAATTGCACCTTTAGATGGATCAAGGATATTACCTCTATTTATCAGAGATCCTCGCACATTATATCAAATTGAATATTATGGTCCACGTGTGTTGATGGGTCTAATATTGCTATCATTAATTGGGGGATTAAGTATTTTTAGTGTTATTATATTTGAGCCAGCAAAGTTGATTTTTAATCTATTAACAGGCATGCATTTGCTTTGACAAACTTCTTCGCAATTGTTGGTCCTACCGGTATAGGTAAAACAAGCTTATCAATAGAATTAGCTAAAAAATTGAATAGCGAAATTATTGGATTAGATTCAAGACAAATCTATAAAATGATTCCAATCGGAACAGCACAACCGTCACCAGAAGAATTAAATAGCGTTAAACACCATTTGATTGGAATAAAAGATTTAAATGATAGTATTTCGGCTGGTGAATATGTTCGTTTAATAGATAAAACAATTTTAACAATTCTAGACAATAAAAAGACTCCCATTTTATGTGGAGGGACTGGATTGTACTTAAAATCATTAGTAGAAGGAATTTTTGATGGCAGTAAAACAGATCTGAAGATAAGATCTCTGTTGGAGGAGGAGTATATTAATGAAGGCAAAGATACTTTATATAAGCAGTTAATCTCTATTGATCCAGAATATTCAAAGAAGGTACATCCCAATAACAAAAAGAGGCTTATTAGAGCACTTGAGATATATAAGATTACTGGAAAAAATATGACTGAAAATTTTAAATCTGATAATAAGAAAAGTAGGTTCTATAAGAATTTTCATACTATTTATCTAAAAATATCGAGAGAAAATTTACAAAAGAGGATTTACCAAAGAATTTTAACCATGATAGAAAATGGAATGATTGAAGAAGTGCAATCTATTAGAGAAAAGAAATATAACATTGATCATATAGATTATATAGGTTTCAGTGAAATATCATCTTTTTTAGATAAAGATATATCAATGGATGATGCAATAGAAAAAATTCATATTCGTACGAGACAATATGCAAAAAGACAAATGAAATGGTTCGAAAATAATACCTTTGATAGCGTATTTGATATGGACAATATTGGTATTAATGATATAGTTGATAAATTAGTTGAAATGAACTAAGTTTGCGCCAATTGGAAAAAAAATTATGCTAAAAAGCAAACATCTTATCGGTTTAGAAAATTTTCCAACCTCTGATTTGAATAAAATAATTGATACATCTTTTAAATTCAAAGAAATCCTAGAAAGTCCAGAAAGAAAAGCAATTTTATTGAAGGGGAAAACGATTGTTAATATGTTCTTTGAGAATTCTACAAGAACAAAAATTAGCTTTTCATTAGCTGAAAAAAGACTTGGAGCAGATAGTATCAATTTTTCTTCATCAACGAGTAGTGTCAAAAAAGGGGAAACTCTAAAAGATACTATTCAAAACATCGATGCAATGAAGATAGATGGCGCTGTGATTAGACATGGGCATCCTGGATCAGCATTGAAATTAACTGAATATATAGATGGTGCTGTTATTAACGCAGGAGATGGATCGCATGAACATCCTACTCAGGCCATTTTAGATATGGTAACAATTAAGGAGAAGTTTGGCAAAATAAAAGACCTAAAAGTTGGCATTATAGGCGATATTTTAAATAGCCGAGTAGCAAGAAGTGATATTTTTGCTCTTAAGAAACTAGGGGCTGAGGTTGTAGTTTGTGGTCCTAGCACTCTATTGCCAAGTAATGCACAGAAATTGGGAATAAATATTACACATAATATTGATGAAGTTTTAAAGTGGTGTGATGTTGTAATTGGGCTTCGCATTCAACTTGAGAGAATGCATCTAGGCAGAATTCCATCCAAAAGAGAATATCATAGTGAGTTTGGGTTAACATATGAAAGAATAAGTAAGTTAAAAAAAGACATTGTTATTATGCATCCAGGACCTATGAATAGAGGGGTAGAGATTGATAGTAAAATCGCAGATTCAGATAATGCAGTAATCCTTGATCAGGTATTAAATGGTGTGGCATCAAGAATGTCTATCCTATATCTTTTGCTTGGAGATAAATCGGAAAAATTATGATAGATAATACAAATACAAAAAAATTATTGTTAAAAGGCGGTAGAATAATTGATCCCTTTTCAAAAAAGACTTTTGTTGGCGATTTATTAGTTGAGAATGGTGCAATTTCTAAGATTGCAAATTCCATACCATCAAGAGGTAAAGATTTTAACATTATTGACTGCAAAGGCTTAGTTGTTACTCATGGTTTCTGTGATATTCATGTGCATTTCAGAGAGCCCGGTAGAGAAGATAAAGAGAATCTATCATCTGGCTCTTTTGCTGCTCTTGCAGGGGGATTCACGCAAGTTTGTACAATGCCAAATACAGATCCAGTTATTGATTCTCCGGAGCATATATATTATATCGCAAGTAAGAGTAAAAATTTACCAATAGATATTTTTCCAATTGGTGCGGTATCAAAAGATTCAGAAGGAAAGCATCTTACTGAGATGATGCTAATGAAAAAGAATGGTGCGATAGCTTTTACTGACGATGGAATACCAATACAGAATCCTCAATTTATGAAACTAGCTTTGACATATGCTAAGATGGTTGACCTTCCAATTTTAAACCACGCTGAAGATATTTATTTAAGAAATGATGGTGTTATGAATGCAGGTAAAACATCGAGCAATTTGGGATTAAAAGGTAATACTAGTTTAGCTGAAGCTATAATGGTATATAGAGATTTATTACTAGCATCTTCTTTAGATGCTAAGTTACATGTGCTTCATGTTTCTACAAAGGAGGCTGTTGACTTAATCAAGAAGTTTAAATCAAAAAATATTACTTCAGAGGTATCTCCTCATCATTTATATTTTTCAGATGAAGATATTGATGCTTTTAATACAAATTTGAAGGTTGGCCCACCAATTAGAGGAAAAGCAGATAGAAAGAAGCTTATTGAGGCTATTAAAAGCGGTGTAATTGATTGCATTGCTACAGATCATGCACCACATACATTAGAGGATAAAGAAACCACCTTTAATGATGCAGAATTTGGCATGATTGGTCTAGAGAGTTGTTTTGGTGTTGTTAATAAAGTATTAGTAAAAGATAATGGAATGAGCCTAAAATCTTTAATTGAAAAGCTAACGGTCAACCCAAGAAAGATTATGAATATTGATAGGGATTTATTTGAAGTGGGCAAGAAAGCTCAAATTACTATTATTGATCCAAATGAGAAGTGGACATTCTCAAATCAGGATATTTACTCTAAATCTTCAAACTCTCCATTCCTCGGTCATGAGATAGTAGGAAAAGTGAAACACGTAGTATCAAAAAACAAGTTTTATACTTTATAAAACCCTCTATCATTAATCATTGACTAATGGAATCACATCAATTAAGTTTTGAGGCATTTTTAAGACTTTAATGAAAAAGATAACAAATACAGTATCAGCGAAAGATATAAAGCAACAATGGTGGTTGCTAGATGCCGACAATCAGGTGTTAGGGCGTTTTGCGTCTCAAGTAGCTCAGATCTTAAGAGGAAAACACAGGGCTAATTATGCACCTAATTTATACATGGGTGATGCTGTAATTATAGTGAATGCAGATAAAATAAGACTAACAGGCAACAAGGCTGACTCTAAAAAATATTTTAGCCATTCTGGATATCCAGGAGGAGTGAAATTTACAGATTATAAAGATTTAATGAAGAATGATTCAGATAAGGTAGTTGTAAATGCTATAAAAGGGATGTTACCAAAAAATAGACTTGGTAGAGAGATTATGACACATCTCAGAGTTTATAAAGACGCTAATCATGGACATGAAGCACAACAACCAACTGAATGGAGTTCTATTTAATGGCAAAAGAATTTTTTAATGGAGTAGGAAGAAGAAAAAACTCAACTGCAAGAGTTTATTTGTCTGATGGATCTGGAACTTTTATAGTTAATAAAAAATCTGACATCGATTCATATCTAAAAAGAGAATCTCTAGTAATTCATGCGATAAAACCTTTAGAGGTATTAAATCTTAAGGATAAATACGATTTAAAAATCAATGTATCTGGTGGTGGATTAACTGGTCAAGCTGGAGCAATTCAGCTTGGTATAGCAAGAGCTCTTTTAAAAGCAGATAAAGAATTTAGATCTCAATTAAAATCACATGGTTTATTAACAAGAGATGCTAGAGAAGTAGAGAGAAAGAAATATGGTCAACCTGGAGCAAGAAAGAAATTCCAATTCTCTAAGAGATAAAAAATATATGCAAAAAATTACAAAAGAAGACTTATTAAACTCTGGTGCTCATTTTGGGCACGTCTCAAGCAAAACTGATCCAAATTTCAAAGACTATGTTATTTCTCAAAAAAATGGCATTGATATCATTAATTTAGACCACACTCTTGATGGTCTCGAAAAGGCTTTACAATCTATTACTAGCGCTGTAGAAAAGAATGGAGAAATACTATTTGTTGGTACAAAAAAACATGCTAAAGACGTTATACAGCAAGAAGCTGATAGATGTGGAATGTTTTATGTAGTAGAAAGATGGCTAGGTGGAACATTGACTAATTTTTCTACTGTCAAGAAAAGTATTAAAAGATTACACTCCTTAGAAAAAGAAGGATCAACTGTATTTGAAGATTTAACAAAGAAAGAAATTTTAAAGTTAAATCGTGAAAAAATTAAGCTTTCAGATCAGCATAGAGGAATTAAAGACATGAAAAGATTACCAAATATGATTGTGATTGTCGATGGTAAAACTGAATCTATTGCTATAAAAGAAGCACAAAAACTTGAGATTCCAATAGTATGCATTGTTGATTCTAACACAGATCCAGCACTATGCACTTACCCAATTCCTGCTAATGATGACTCTATAAGAACTATACAATTATTAGTAACAGAAATAGCCAATGCAATTATAGCAGTTGCACAGAAAAACAAAAAAACTGATGAAGCTCAAAAAGCTGAAGCAACAGAGAATAAAGTCGAAGAAAAAAAGGAAGCATAATTTTATGAGCATTGATGCAAAATTAGTCAAGACTTTAAGAGAGAGAACTGGAGCTGGAATGATGGATTGCAAGAAAGCTTTAGTTGAATCTAAAGGAGATTTAGATTTAGCAGTAGATTTTTTAAGAAAGTCTGGAATTGCAAAAGCAGAGAAAAAATCCTCTAGAGATGCCAATGAAGGTTTAGTTGTTTCTTACATTCATCATGGTAGTAAGTTAGGCGTTTTGTTAGAGATGGGATGTGAAACTGATTTTGTTGCGAAAACTGATGGTTTTCTAGAACTAGCAAATAATGTTGCAATGCAAATTGCAGCTTCAAATCCAATGGCTATCGATGAAGATAATATTTCTGATGATATTATTGCCAAAGAAAAGGAAATTTATACAGATCAAGCAAAATCTAGCGGTAAGCCAGACGATGTGGTTGAAAAAATTGTTGAAGGTAAATTGAAAAAATTCAAAGAAGATAATTGTCTTGTACATCAATCATTTGTAAAGAATCCAGATGTTACAATTGGACAATTAATTCAAGAGGGAGTTTCCAAACTTGGAGAGAACATCACTATTAATCGTTTTGTTCGTTTCTCCTTAGGCGAAAATTCTAATAATTAATAGTTAGCTATGTTAGATCAAAATATTCAGCTTGCAAAAGATAAGATGGAGCAAACCCTTATTTTTGTCACATCAGAGTTAAATAAAATAAGAACAGGAAGAGCGAACCCTGATATGTTTAACAATATCATGGTAAAGTACTATGATAATGACACCCCTTTAAATCAAATTGCTAATATTTCTGTAATGGATGGAGTCACTATTAGTATACAGCCATTTGATAAGACAGCTATTGATGATATTGAAAGAGGAATTTTAGAGTCTGATTTAGGAATTAACCCTTCAAATAATGGGAATAGCATTATGATTACTTTTCCTCCTTTATCAGCAGAGAGAAGGCAAGACTTAGTTAAATTAGCTTCAAAAGTTATCGAAGATGGAAGAATTTCAGTAAGAAATATTCGTAGAGAGCTTATTCAGTCTGCTAAAAAAATAGAAGAAGATGAAAAAATTCCTGAAGATAATATGAAAAGATTTATGGATCAAATGCAGGAAGTTACTGATTCTTTTATTAAGAGACTTAATTCCAGTCAAGAAGCTAAAGAAAAAGAAATTTTAGATAACTAGTTATCTTTTCCAAATAGCTTCCTGAAAATCTTCTTCTGTTAATTGATATCCCCAGTGCTGTAATCCTTGTCTTATAACAGGACTAATTGATTTATCATTATATTTTGTATTCTTTTTAAGAATCATGCTAATGAGTCTTAGTCTCCATCTACCATTTGCACCAGAAAAGTTTTTCCACCTCTGTACTTGTCTCTCATCATCATGACTCCTTCTTCCATTATAAAAATGACAATACCATTGAACCCAACCATATGGATCAATAGGATTAATCCAATTTTTTGATTCCCAATATTCTAAGGTAGTACCACTGTGAACTTTATATTGATTCAATGTGATGTCTTCTTTTTCTGATATGAGATATTTTTTATCTATATCATTCCACCATTCATTGGGTAATTCTAAATATAAATCATTATATGATTCTTGGTTAGTTTCAGAGTATATGGGTCTCCAATATGCTCCACCAAAACTACCTAACTTAAAAATCTGATATGGTGAGAGATTGGGCGTGAATTTAGGAAAGTCGTTAAAGGTAATATTCTTAGGAATTATTCGCACTTAGACCAACCACAATCTTTACATATATAACAACCACCTTCGTTGACTACTTCATAACTATCGCAGTCGATGCAGTGCATTCCATGTGTTTGTTTTGATTGGGTAGGTTCTTCTGCTATTTCAAACTGAGCTCTGTCTTCTAATTCAGAATTTTCATCACCATCTAGAAAAGTTTCTAAAGCTCTTCCAATGGCATCTGGAGTTGATAGAATCAATTGTCCATCTTCCCATGTCGGGTTAGGTCCACTAATTCCTTTTAATTGATTGATTACGCTGTTTGGATCTATACCAGATCTTAATGCAAGAGAGATTAATCTGCTAATTGCTTCTGTCTGTGCAGCAACGGTTCCACCTGCTTTTCCAATAGCTGTAAATACTTCACATAAGCCATTTTCATCTTCATTGACAGTAATATAGAGAGTTCCATCTCCGGTTCTCATTCTTCTTGTTCGTCCCGTAGTTATTTGAGGTCTATTTCTAGCAGTTTTTTTAGGATTAACATTTTCTGTTAATTCTTGAGTGTCAGTTTTTTCATTGGCTTTTTCATCAGTAATCAAGATACCTTCTCTAGAACCTTCCCTATATACCGTAATACCCTTTAGATTTCCTTTATAGGCGGTCATATAGATATCAGCTACAGTATCTACAGTAGTATCTTCTGCTAGATTTACCGTAGAAGAAATTGAGCTATCAATATATTTTTGAACTTCACCTTGCATTTTTACTCTGAAATATGGATCTACATCATGTGCAGTTACAACATGTTCAGGTAAGTTTTTATCGTCACCAAACATTTCTTTAATCACAGGATGATAAACGGTAAATGTGTCAAATTCTTTTCCAAGACTATCATTTCTCTTTACTTTTCTTTTATAGGAGGTATCAAAAATTGGTTCCACACCTGAAGTTACTCTTGCAACAATAGCACCACTTCCTGTTGGAGCGACTGTAGTTAGTGTAGAATTTCTAATACCATGATTTTTAATTTTTTCTTGAAGATCTTCTGATAAATCTTGAATAAAAAGACTCTGAGAGTATCCATCCCAATCAAAGTTAGGAAATTGACCTTTTTCCTCTGCTAATGCAGCACTAGTTTCATAAGCAGTATCTCTATGAATTTTCATAATCTTTCCGATAGTTTCTAGTGCTTCATCTGAATCATATTTAATCCCCATTTTTACAAGCATATCACCTAAACCAAGAATGCCTAAACCAACTCTTCTATCGTTGATAGCATTTTGTTTCTGATCTTCAAGTGCATGACGATCAACATTGTAGTCTATTACATTATCTAAGAATCTTGTACCAATTGCAGTAGTATCACGGAATCCATCGAAATCAAAATTTCCATCATTATCAACAAAGCGTTCTAAATTTAACGCTCCAAGGTTGCAACATCCACCATCAGGCAGAGGTTGTTCTGCACATGGATTAGTTGAAACTAAAGGACTACAGTATTCTGCATTATGATATTTCTTCATCGTATCCCAGAACAGAAGTCCTGGTTCTGCGCTAGCATGTGCATGTGTAATAATTTTCATCCAAAGTTCTTTAGCATTTATTGTTTCATAAATTTTTCCACCCCATTGTAAATCAAAATCACCATCATTTTGAACAGCTTCCATAAAATCATCTGTTAAAAGAACTGATATATTAGAATATTTAACCATATCAACATCACCGGTTTTGATTTCAATAAATTTTTTGATATCAGGATGATCAACTCGTAGTGTTTGCATATTTGCACCACGTCTACCATGTTGAGCGATAGTATTTGTGTTTTCACTGAATAAGTTCATAAATCCAACAGGGCCACAAGAATCACCGCCTGTACCTACAATGGAATCTCCTGAAGGCCTAAGAACAGATAGGTCATGCCCACAACCACCTCCATATTTATACGTCATAGCTTCTTCAATAACACAATCATATATAGATTTAATAGAATCGGTCTTAATACCTACAACATAGCAATTATTCAACGTTGTTGTCATATCTTCTCTACCTGCGCCATGCATGATTCTTCCACCTGGTACAAATTTGAAATTTTTTAATGCTTCAAAGAAAGTAGCTTCCCATTTTTCTTGAAGCTCTTTGGTTTTCTCTACGCTTGCTAATGCTTTAGCTTGACGTTTCCATAAATCCCATGGATGTTTTTCCCATGGTGCTAAGTATTTCATCTCTAATACGCTTTTTCCTAATGCATCATCTTTATAATACTCATTGATTTGAAACTCTTCTGGACATGGATCTTCATCTGTTTGATTTGAATCATTCATTGATTCTTTGATGTTGAATCCTAAAATCTGATTTTTAAGTTCCGAATCGATATTCGGATTTTTTTCGTTTTCCTTAGGAAAATCTATTTCAATTGCTTCTGCTGCCATAACTCTAAATAATACTCTTACCCTTATTTCTTTTAAATTTAATTCAATACACAGCTATACACATATAGGTTGTATATTGTTCTCTAATAAAGAGACTGTCTGCAAATACTTTTAGCTTTCGAAAAGCTGATTGGTTGGCACCAGTAACTTATTTAATTTTTTTTATTTTAGTCAAGTTTAAAAAACATTTTTTGATTAATTTTTTCAACAAAATGGATAAAAATCATAATAATGAAATTCCTGACTGGCTTTTAAGTCATTTACCTTATAATCATTATAATATTAAGGTAGGTACAAAGAATAAGCATGTTATGGAGAAGGGAACTGGAAGACCTATTGTTTTTATTCATGGCAATCCTATGTGGGGATATCTCTATAAAAAAGTATTAGATCAACTTGATGATGTTTCAGCTAGATTGATTGTTCCAGACTTGATTGGATTTGGATTTTCTGATAAAGTCAAAATAAATGAACATTCTTTAGAAGCGCATACAGAATGGATGGCTAGCTTCTTTAAAGAAATTAAAGAAGATTCTATCGGTCTAGTAGTACATGACTGGGGTGGAATGATTGGTATTGCTGGCGCAATGAGAGCTGGGAAGAAGATTGATGGATTAATAGTAATGAATACTGCTATAACAGCGCCCAAAGATGGATTTAAGCCAACTTGGTTTCATCAGCTTTCTCAAACTCCTATTGTGAGTGACATACTGTTTAGAATTTTCAATTTTCCACAATCTTATTTAAAGATACTTGAAGGTGTTCCTAATTCTTATTCTAGATTGGATTTAAAAAGCTACAAATATCCATTGAGGAATTTAAAAAATAATGTAGGTCCCTTAGCTTTAGCGCGCATGGTTCCCAATAACATGAAACATCCAAGCGTTCCTATAGAAAAAGAAGTAGAAGAATTTTTACAGTCATACCAAGGGCCAGCTGAAATTGTTTGGGGAATGAATGATTCAGTAATGTGGAAGTTGAGAAGACGAACTGCAAGACTATTACCACAAGCAAAAGTTATCAAGACAGATGCAGGTCATTTTGTTCAACAAGAAACACCCGAAAAAGTGGTAGAATCTATCAGAAAAGTTTTTAAATTTACTAGCAAGTAACTAAGCATTTATTAAACAACTTATATGACAGAAAAAACACTAAATCATAGCTTTAGTTTAGATGATAAATATACCTTATTTGAAGGAAGAATTGTTCTTTCAGGTATACAGGCATTAGTAAGGCTATTACTCGATCAACACAGAGCAGATCTTATTAAAGGTCTTAATACAGGGACATTGGTATCTGGATATCGTGGATCTCCTGTTGGGACGTTAGATCTGAATCTTGTAAAAAACAAAAAACTTTTAGATGAGCATAATGTCAAGTTTATCCCCGGTGTTAATGAAGACTTAGGAGCAACATTGATTTATGGAAGTCAAATGGCTGGGATGGTTTCCAATGTAAAATATGATGGCGTGCTAGGTATGTGGTATGGAAAAGCTCCCGGCGTTGATAGATCTGGAGATATATTTAGACATGCTAATTTCTTAGGTGTAGGTGAGAATGGTGGAGTCCTTGCGGTAGCTGGTGACGACCCATCTTGTAAATCTTCTACATTGCCTTCGCAATCTGAGCCAGCATTATTTGATGCGATGATGCCAATATTTTATCCTGGTAATATTCAAGAAATTCTTGATTTAGGTCGTTATGCATACGAAATGTCCAGATACTCGGGTTTGTGGTCTGGTTTTAAGATTGTAACAGATCTTGCTGATGCATTTAGTAGCGTATTTGTAGATCCACAGCGAATCAATATTAATATTCCCGATTTTACATACAATGGAAAGCCATGGAAGCACACACAAAATGCTAAATTAGTAGGACATCACAGCTTGCCTACAGAAAAAGAAATTCATTTGGGTCGTATTACAGCAGCGAAACATTTTCTAGCTAGCAATAACATTAACAAAATTACTGTTCAAGGCAATGAAGACAAGTTTGGTATTATAACAGCTGGAAAAACATACTATGATGTTATTGAAGCATTTGAATCTTTGGGATGGAATAATGAATATTTAAATAAGCTCGGTATACGTATTCTAAAACTTGGAGCAACGTACCCTATTGATTCTCCAATGATTAATAAATTTTCTAATGGACTAGATGAAATTTTTGTTATTGAAGAAAAACGATCATTTATTGAAATGTTAATTAAAGAGGAGATGTATAACTATCCTAATAAACCTACAATCATTGGAAAATATGATGAAGATAATAAACATCTTATTCCTGGTTATGGAGAATTAACAGCTGATCATTTAGCAAAGATACTTTTTGATAGATACTCAAAGAAAACAAATATTGAATCAACAAATACTAAGATTAATATTTTAAATGAGATTGATAACAGAGTATATGCACAATCATTTTCAGCGCGTTCTATGTATTTTTGTTCAGGTTGCCCTCATAATACGTCTACTGTAAAATTGCCCGAAGGTGAGGATGCAGGTTTTGGAGGAATTGGGTGTCATTTAATGGCAATGTTTGTTGATGATGGTAAAGCTTTTGGAACAACTCATATGGGTGGAGAGGGAGCTCAATGGGCAGGAATGGAACCATTTGTTGAGAAAGAGCATATGTTCCAAAATATCGGAGACGGAACCTTTTTTCATTCAGGTTCTTTGGCATTAAGACAAGCTATAGCATCTGATTCACATATCACTTATAAAATTCTATATAATCGTGCAGTAGCAATGACAGGAGCCCAAGATCCTGATGGAGGTTTAGACCTGCCTGAGTTAACAAAATATCTGAAATCTCAAGGAGTAAAGAAAGTAGTTGTTACCACAGATGATCCATCTGCATACGATTCTATTAAAAAATCTCGATGGGAAAAAGATACTGAAATTATGCATAGGGATGATATTATTGATGCGCAGAAAAAATTAAGAGCAGTAAAAGGCGTTACAGTGTTAATTCATGACCAGTCTTGTGCAGCTAATTTACGCAGATTGCGTAAAAGAGGTCTTGTACACGAGCCAAAACAGAGAATATTCATTAATGAAGCTGTCTGTGAGGGTTGTGGAGACTGTGGGGTTAAATCAAATTGCCTAAGTGTTCAACCTATTAAGACCGAATATGGCAGAAAGACACAAATTGATCAACCTTCGTGCAATAAGGATTACTCATGCGTAGACGGAGATTGTCCTTCATTCATCAGAGTTATTCCTTCAGAAAAAGGCGATAAAAGAGTATTGCCTGAGGCAGATATTAACTCCAATAAGATTCCTAAACCAAAAAAGGCCAATTCAAGCATTGGAAACATCTTTATGATGGGAATTGGAGGAACAGGAGTGGTAACGGTAAATCAGATTATTTCTACTGCGGCTTTCTTAGAGAATAAAAAAGTAATTGCATTAGATCAGACAGGATTAAGTCAAAAGGGTGGATCTGTCGTATCTCACTTAAAGATTTTAGAGCAAGATAATCCAGATTCATCAAGCAGAGTTGCTAATGGAGAATCAGATGCATATCTAGTATTTGATTTGCTGACAGGTGCTAATCCTAAACATATGGAAAAATTGTATTCAGGTCGTTCAACATCTATTATTTCTACTTCAGAAATTCCAACGGGAGACATGGTAAGATCTACAAAATCAGAATATCCAGAATCAGAGCATATGATCAAGCTTATTAAGCAATTTTCAAAGAACCATTTTTTGCTAAACGCTACAGAGATATCTGAACATTTTTTTGGTAGTAATATGCAAGCCAATTTTATTGTAATTGGCGCTGGATATCAATCTGGAGCTATTCCACTTGATGCAAGTTCAATAGAGGAAGCAATCAATATTAATGGCGTTGCGGTTAAAAGCAATACGGATGCATTTAATATTGGACGAATGCTTGTTGCAGATCCGTCATGGATACAATCAGTTGATTTGTATAGGACGGGAGATTTAAAGCCAAAACCTATTATGAATAAGGAAACAAAGAAAATAATTGATGGAATCAAACCTGATAAAGATTTACGTCATATTTTGGAATATCGTATTTCAGAGTTGATTGATTATCAGAATATAAAATACGCAGAAGAGTATGCTACATTTATAAAGAAGATTTATAAGGTAGAAAAGAAGGAACGTTCTGCATCAATCCTTTCTCAAAATGTTGCAAAATATCTTTTTAAATTGATGGCTACAAAAGATGAGTACGAAGTTGCAAGACTGTCATTAAAAGCAGAGTTAGATGTCGCAATAAACCAAGAATTTGGTTCATCGGCAAAGATACATTATATGCTTCATCCTCCATTTTTAAAAGCACTAACAAATATTCCATTATTAAATAGAATACCTGGAGTAAAATCTAAAATAGCGTTAGGATCATGGTTTAGGCCATTTTATATGTTGTTGAAAAATTTAAAGTTTGTTCGTGGAACTAAATTTGATTTTATGGCACTTTTTAGTAGTGATGTTCGTGATGCAGATAAAGCAATTTTAGAGCACTATAAAAGTAATATATTAGACAATCTTTCTGATATAGGTAATGGAACATATGAAAAGTTAATAGATTTCTCTGTATTGCCTGATCATGTTAGAGGATATGAACACGTTAGACTAGATAGCATGAAAACTTATTATCAGAAATCTGATGATATTTTTAAGTCATAGTTTTTTATTTCAATTTTATAGAATAGCGAGTATATTTATTGCAATTAAATTTATATATA
>JAYZIW010000069.1:0-15355 GCA_036165075.1 Fidelibacterota bacterium
TAGAAAATTTATCTGAATAAAATACAGGATGATGGAATCGAGGTATTCTATTAAAATACATCATTCCAAATACTGCGCCAAAAGCACTAAATAAAACCATGAGCTCAAATGTAATAATTGCATATGCTGGATAAGCAAAGAATGGCTTTCCACTAATATTGAGTGGATATTCAACAGAATGGATCCATGTTTGCAGTCCAAAACCAAATAAAGCTCCAGTCATTCCCATTGCACCTATAACATAACCAAGCTTAGATCGCTTAAGCCCCATTGCATCATCCATACCATGAATTGGGAATGGAGAATGGCAATCAAAATTTTTAAATCCTGCATCTCTTACTTTCTCTGCAGCATGAACTAATGCTACAGGAGTTTCAAACCTTGCTATGACACCATACGTATTCATTATTCATGATCTCCATGATGAGGATTAGATTCTGGTAATACTAATTTTGCTTCAGCAATTGAAACCATTGGTAAAAATCTTAAGAATAAAAGGAATCCTGTAAAAAATAAACCAAAGGTCCCTAGATAAATTGAAACATCAAATATTGTTGGATTATACATCGCCCATGCTCCTGGCATAAAATCTCGGTGTAATGTAATAACTACAATTACAAATCGCTCAAACCACACTCCAATATTTACTAGAATAGATGTGATAAATAAAAATGGAATATGAGTTCTATATCTTTCAAACCAAAAGAATTGAGGAACAACAACGTTACAAAATATCATTGCCCAATATCCCCACCAATATGGACCTAAAGCTCTGTTAATAAAAGCAAAAGATTCATATTGATTACCACTATACCATGCAACAAAAAATTCCATTGCATAAGCATAACCAACCATACATCCAGTTAGTAACATAATTTGCGCCATCTTATCAAGATGTTCTACGGTAATAATATGACCTAAGTTATAAACTTTTCTAGCTATAAGAGATAGGGTCATTACCATTCCAAAACCAGAATAGATAGCTCCTGCAACAAAGTAGGGAGGAAAGATTGTAGTATGCCAACCTGGTATTATGCTAGTAGCAAAATCAGAACTAACAACACTATGCACTGACAAAACTAAAGGAGTAGATATTCCAGCAAGAACTAAATAAGCTAATTCATAGTGTTGCCATTGTCTATTTCCGCCTCTCCATCCTAATGCAAAGAATCCATAGACTTTTCTTTTTAAATTTGTTTTTGCTCTATCTCTGAGCGTTGCTAAATCTGGAATCAAACCTGTATACCAGAATAACAAAGACACTGTAAAGTAGGTAAATACAGCAAAGAAGTCCCATATTAATGGACTTCTCATATTTGGCCACATTCCCATTTGATTTGGTAAAGGCAAGAACCAATAGGCCACCCAGATTCTACCAACATGGATTCCTGGAAAAACTAGTGCACAAATTACAGCAAAGAGTGTCATTGTTTCGGCAAATCGATTAATCGCATTTCTCCAATTCTGTCTAAATAGATGCAAAATAGCAGATATCAAGGTTCCAGCATGACCAATACCTACCCACCAAACGAAATTGATAATAGCCCAACCCCAGAATACAGGATTATTGATTCCCCAAATTCCAGTACCTTCCCATACAAGAAAACCAAGAGTTCCTACAAAGATTGCTAACAAAGAAAGTGCAAACCCAAATAAGAGCCACCACTGGATTGGTGTTTTTTTCTGCTCAGGAACACTTGCTATATCGTTAGTAATACTCGTAAAGTCCTGATTGCCAGGAAGTAATTTTTCAGCACGAATTTCTGCTTTTGACTTTATTCTGTTCTCTGACATCTAGTGATGTCCTCCTTGATGAGATCCAGAAGATAACTTTGGATTCTGATTCCTAATCTTTGCAAGATATGTAGTTCTTGGACTAGTACCAAGTTGTCCTAATAAAGCATAATCACGATTACGTCTCTTTGCCTTGCTGACTTCACTATTTGGATCATTAATATCTCCAAATTTTATTGCATCTGCCGGACAAGATTGTGCGCAAGCTACCTTTATGTCTCCATCTACTAACTCTCTATGTTCATTTTCTGCTTTAATACGTGCTTCACTAACACGCTGATAACAATAAGTACATTTCTCCATTACCCCTCTAAAGCGCATACTTACATCAGGATTCATTGCCATCTGTACTACTTCAGGCAAGTCTCTTGTATAATTATAAAAATTAAATTTCCTTACTTTATAAGGACAATTATTTGCACAATATCTTGTTCCTAGACATCTATTATAAGTCATTTGATTAGTACCATCTGTAGAATGAGTAGTTGCTCCTACAGGACATACTTGCTCACATGGAGCCAACTCACAATGGACGCATGCAACAGACTGTGTAGACACTTCTGGATTATCAGGGTCACCAGAAAAATAATTATCAATTCGAATCCAATGCATTTCCCTGCCATTCATTACTTGTTGTTTACCTACAACAGGAATATTATTCTCACTTTGACATGCAATAGAACAAGCATTACAACTAGTACAGCTTGTCAAATCTATAGACATTCCCCATTGATTCCCTTTCGAATAATCATATTCAGGTTCAATATTGTACATAGAATGGTCTGCCCAACTTCTCTTTTTATCAGGCTTATGTGATTCGACGATATCTTGAACAAATTCTGGGTGTTTCTTGTATTCTTCTAATGTAGACTGTTTAACTAAATCAGGAATTCTTGATTGTACTTCATCTCCTGATAAATTGCTAAATCCTGGCGCAGCAAGCTTATCTTCTTCAAATCCATAATGATCTTGTGTGCTTGCTATTGGATATGTTTCATTAAGAACTTTAATACTAGCATTCATAGCGCAACCCATATTTGTGCTTGTTCTTAATGGATATACGTTAAAACCTACACCACTACCAATTCTACCTGAGAATTCTCTACCATAACCTAACTCAAGTGTAATTGTTTTTTTATTCTGTCCAGGCACAATCCAGGCTGGCACTTTAATGCTAGCATTCCCTAATGAGACTTGAATCATCTGTCCATTTTTAATATTTAATTTTTTTGCCACTTTCATACTAATGAATGCAACATTATCCCAAGTCAAACTAGTAATTGGTTTTGGAATCTCTTGTAACCAACCGTTATTAGCGTATCTTCCATCATAAACAGATGAAGAAGGTGTAAATATTACTTCAAATTTATCAGTTTCAAGGATTTGGTCTTTAGATAGAACTGCTGTAGAAACTTTCTTAGCAGAACGAACTTTCTTGCTCTTTATAAGGGATTTACTATAAACGCCATCATGTAAGACTTTTTCCCAATTACGCTCAAAATTTGACTCTTTAACTATACTATCTTTCCAAACTTTTTTAATAGTATCATAAGAACTTCGATCTTCTTTAAAAATAACTGGAGTCAATACCTGCAATGCACTTCTTGAATCAAAAAGTGGTCTAATTTGTGGTTGAATTACACTTGCATAGCCATCATATGTCATAGCATCTCCCCAGGCTTCAAAGAAATGAGCTTGTGCAATATTCCATTGACAATGCTTTGATGTTTCATCATAAAAATCGCTCAAGTGCACTGAAGATTTTACATTTGAAAGACATTCTTCAAAATTATAATCGGCTGGAGCATCATAAACCGGATTACCACCTAAGATAATTAAATTATCCACTAATCCTTTTCTCATCTTTTCACATAATGCTTTGAAATCTTTCATTGATGTCACATGAGATCTATCTAATGGATAATAGTCTATTGGGGCTTCTAGTTGACTATTTATACCTGCAATTAAACAATGAAGCTCTGGAGATAAATCACTTCCACCAATAATAATAGATTGTCCTTTATCTTTCATTAAATCTTCTGCAACAGTTTTAATCCACAGATGATTAGAAGTTTTCATAGATTTTGCATTAATATTTAATCCCAACTTCTTTAACTCGCCGGCTAGCTCTTTTAGTACTATACCAAATTCATGACTTGGTACATTCAATCGATGATCAGCACTTGAACCAGTAGGAGTCATGAAACTTTCTACAGCATAAAATCTATTCATTGTGCTCTTTTCATCTTTCAAATCTCTATTGAGAGCAAATTTTCTTGTATGATAAATAGAATTATCCTCAACTCCTAAAAAGTCAGATCCTATAGAAAGAATTGTTTGAGCATTTTCTAATCGATTAAATGGTTGTAGCTTTTTACCAAAAGCTTTCTCAATCCCTTTATATAAATTTTCATTATTAATTGGTTCATATACAACCCAATCAGCATCTGGATATGTTTTCTTAAATTCTTTATGCATAAACTGCATAGTAGGCGATGAAGATTCTTGAGATAAGACTGCTAAGCCTTCCCCTTTTTTATTATTTATTGATTGTCCATATTTAACATACTCTGACCAATCTACCTTCTTACCATTCAACCTAACTCCTCTAGATCGATCTGGATCATACATATTCAATGTAGTTGCTTGAGAAAAAGAATTTGATTTACCCATTGAACTTGGATGTTTCTCATTTCCATTTACCCTAACTGGTCTTTCATCATGATTTTCAATAATAATCCCTAAAGCATTGTTCTTAAAAGGCATAGTACTTGCATAATGTTTTGGAATTCCAGGGACAGTAGCTATTTCAGCTTCTACGTATGGAATAATCTTTTGTACAGGTTTCTTACAACCTTCTAATCCTGCTAGAGCTACAGATGCGGCTACCAGTGATAAAAAATTTCTTCTAGATAATCCATTATCTTCATGATGTTCAGATTGCTTTAAGTATCTATCATAATCATCAGAAGTAGATATATCTTTTAAACTCTTCCAATAACCAAATTCATGAGATTCGCCTGCCTTTTGATCTGCTTGATTTGTTTTTACAAATTCTTCTGATTTATTTTTTATCTGTGACATTTCTGACAATCTCCTACAGGTCTCTCATCCCCATGTTGCTCTACCCAAGATGCTACAAAACTATCATAGTCTGCTGGTGGAGTCCAATACATATTAGTCACTTCATTCTTAGGTCTCACTTCTGGAGTATCAGATCTGTGACAATCTAAACACCAGGACATACTCAACGGCTGAACCTGATAAACCACTTCCATTTCTGCTACATTACCATGACAAGATATACACGCAACACCTGAATTTACATGAACGCTGTGATTGAAATATGCATACTCTGGTAACATATGAACTTTAATCCATTCAATTGGTTTTCCGGTTTCCCAACTTTCTCTAACCAATTTTAATTTTTCGCTATCTGTTTTTACATAAGTGTGACAACCCATACAAGTTTCTGTAGGTGGAATAACAGCAGAATAAGATTGCTCAACACCAACATGGCAATAACGACAATCTATGCCCATATCACCAGCATGTAATTTATGACTATATGGAACAGGTTGAACGGGTGCGTAACCTACATCAGTATAATACGGTGATCCATAATACCAAAGAAAAGAAGACAAAGAAAATACCAAAAGAAATATCCCGATTAAAAAGATACCAGCAAAATTATTGGTCCATCTTGGAAATAGTTGCATTTTCTCCCTTATATTAATACCGTTTAAAATAGAGGTAAATCTTGGTATGACTTTACATCAGAATTACTAAATCAGTCAAGCAATTAAACATAAGTGTTATCTTTTCGTTATTTATTAAATAAATTTGATTCAATGAACGATCTCTATAAAATTGTATCATCATCAATGCTCTATTGGTTTTCTCAAAAGAAATGGTTTTTATTTAGTGTAGTGTTAGCAATTTTTTTATTAAATCTCAGTACACCAGTAGGATTAACAATAGCTGGCTATCACAGTCTTATCATACTGCTAATGGTATTCATGTTAGTAACATTTGAACCAATACCATTCCCCGCAATAGCGTTATTAACATTAGTATTGCAAGTGCTATTAGGTGTAGCCCCACCCGATGTAGTTGCAGCATCTTTTATGAATGATGCTGTCCTATTTGTAATGGGATCTTTGATGTTTGCTATTGCGATTGTACATCAAGGATTAGATATAAGATTAGCAAAAATCATTATTAAAATGTTTGGTAAGAGCAAGAGATTGTTCCTTGCAGGATTGATGACTATTTCTGCAATCCTTTCATCATTTTTAGGGGAACATACGATTATTGCAATTATGCTTCCAATAGGATTGTCAGTTATGAAAAATGTTGATACAAAACAAACTGATGGAAGAAATGCTGTGCTACTAACTCTATTTTCTGTGGCATATGGTACTATCATTGGATCTATTGGCACTCCATCTGGTGGAGCTCGTAACGTTATTATGATTAACTACTTACAAGAGTTTAGTAATATTCATATTGATTATTGGGAATGGATGAAACATGCCTATCCTATATTGATAGTCCAGCTAGTTGTAGCATACTTTGTATTACAATTTGCATTTCCAACCAGCTTAAAAAATATTGAAATTCAGGGGTATAAGAAAAAAATAGCAGAGTCAAATACGAAAAATAATATTAATCATTTGTTCTCTTCTATTATCATCTTATCTATTGTTACTAGTTGGTTTTTGTTTAATGAAGAATTTGGTTTAGGAATTATTGCACTATGTGGAGCGTTAATCTTTATGATTTTTGGAATGGTATCATGGGAAGTCATTAATAAAAATACAAATTGGGGGGTTATTCTCTTATTTGCAGCAACCATCTCACTAGGATTTCAAATCAACGAAACAGGTGCATCGTCTTGGATGGTAGAGAAATTCAATGGATTGTTGTCATTAATGCCAAAAAATAGCTTGAATATTAGTTGGTCTTTTATGGCGATTCTTACAGGGTTAACTGCAAATTTCTTTACAAGTTCAGCTACTGTTTCATTGTTAGGTCCTATGGCTATTGAGTTGCAACCTTCTGATATTTCTTTTGCTTTATCTGCTGCGATTGCATCAGGATTTTCATTCCTTACTGTGATTTCATCTCCTACTGCAATGATTCTTTATTCTACAGGCCTTGTTAGCACAAAAACTTTTTTTAAAGTTGGTCTATTGATGTTTACTAGTTCAATTGCTATTTTATATTTAATGTCAAAATTCTACTGGGTAACACTATGAATATCTTAATTGCAATTGGAGGAAAAGAATACTCTAAGCCAACATTAGATCTTGGAATGAAAGTTGCAAATGCACTTGAAGCAACAACAACTATCGCATATGTAGGTAAAAAAATTAGTCAATTTTCTGAAAAAGATGTTAGTGTTGTACATCAAAATTTAGATGATAGAGAATTATATAGACCAGGTGTGAGAACATTAGAATGGGCATACGATTTCCTAGAATCAAGAAATTATATTAACAAAAAAGATCCTAATATCACATTTAATGATCATTTAATTATTGATGAAGAGAACTCTAGAATGCGTGTTTTATTAAAGGGAAGTCATTCAAACAAAATTGATTTAATCTTACGTACTGGTGAAATTATTGATCAACTTAGATCAGAAGTTGAAACTAATGGACAAGACATCACTATCATCGGTGGTGGTGGAAATAAAGGTGTGCATCATAAACTAGTACAATTTATTGATAGCTCTGTAATGGTTGTCAAAAACTATTCCGTAAATAAGAAATATAAGATTCTATTGCCTGTCAATAACTCTCTGGGTTCAAATAAGGCGATTGAGATTGCTCAACAGTTTGCAAAGTCTAAAAAATTGGCTGTAGAAATCATAACGGTATTAGAAAATAAATCTTCTGATGAGCAATTGAAGAATATATTAGATAAAACTGAAAAAAGATTTACAAAGGCAGGAATTAAGAACACTGCAACAGTTCTTGAAGGAAATCCTATAAAGACTATAGTGGAACATGCTAAAGATGACAGCCTTATTATGCTTGGAGTATCTCCAAAAAATCCAATACTAAAATATTTCTTTGGTAGTAAACCAATTAGAATTGCTCAGCAATGCAACTGCCCTGTACTAATTGCTAAGTAAGTGCATTTAATACATCATCATAGTCTGGCTCATGTCCAGTCTGATCTACCAACTGTGTATAACCTACTGTACCATCAGTATTTATGATCACAACAGATCTAGCTAATAGTCCTTCAAATTTTCCATTCATATGCAAAACACCATAATCATTTCCAAAATTATGATTGCGCATATCAGAAAGAAAAGTGACATTATCTAAATTGTTTATATCGCAAAATTGTTTTTGATTAAAAGCCAAGTCTTTAGATATACATAGGACTCTTGTATTGTCCATATCGCTAGCTAATTCATTAAACTTATGAGCAGAAGCTGAGCATACAGGCGTATTTAGACTGGGATAGATATTTAAAACTAATCGTTTTCCTTCGAAATCTTTTAAAGTCATATTTGCTAACTCATTATTTGCTAATAAAAAATCGGGAGCTTTAGATCCTATTTCAGGCAGTGATCCTGAAAGATCAACTACTTGGTCGCCTAATTTTACTTGAGTCATATTTATTTCCTTTTCTTTTTGTTAAAACATTTAAATTGGTCTTAAATTTAATAATGTTCAAACAATGTAATAGGAGTTTTTTATGAGTGATAACAAGAAATTTATCTTACCAGCATTACCTTATAACGCTAATGATTTAGCACCAACAATATCATCGCAAACCGTGGACCTGCATTATGGCAAACACCATCAAGCATATTTTAATATGTTAAATACGTTCGCTGAAGGTACTAAGTTTATGGATATGGATTTAGATGCAGTTGTAGTAAAAAGCTTTGAAGAAAATAATAAGAAAGTTTTTAACAATGCTGGTCAAGCATGGAATCATATTTTATACTGGGAACAAATGGCCCCAGGTGGTAGCAACACACCAAGTGGAAAGTTATTAGAAAAAATTAATGATTCATTTGGAGACTATGAAACATTCAAAACTAATTTTACACAACAAGCTGTTGGTGTATTTGGTAGTGGATGGGCATGGCTGATTGAAAAAGATGGTAAGTTAGATCTAAGGGGGCTTCCTAACGCTGAAAATCCATTAGCACATGGTGAACATGCATTGATGGGTATTGATGTGTGGGAACACGCTTATTACTTAGACTATCAGAACGTTAGACCTGATTATGTTAAGGCAGTTTTAGATAATCTTATTAATTGGGACTTCGTAGCTGATAGATTAAGCTAATTAACTTTTACGATATGTAATAAAAAAAGGCGAATAATTTTATTCGCCTTTTTTTTAGTAATTAATCACTATTAATTAATAGTAGCACTAATAACTAATGATAATGTGTCCATATCTTGAGTAAATGTAAATGGTGTTGCATCTGCGTAGAAAAGAAACTGTCCAGTATTTGAGAACATATTTCCACTATGCGTACCCCAGATATGTTGATTTGTCTGTGGATTACTATCATTTGGATCCATCCATGACATTGATGCTAATGCATAGCTATCAAAATCAATTTGTTCGAAAACAATATTCAGTACACCAGCTTGAACTTGAGCACTTGTTACAACAGTGCTTTTATAAGGCGCTCCTGTTGGAGGCCAAGTTTTATCAAGAGAAACAAATACTGTTCCTTCTGATGGCCATGCCTCAGGATTTGAAATATTGATTGTAAGATTTAATGTACCACTTGTTGCCGGATCGCTATCATTGTCTTCACATGACACAAAAAACATCATAGAAAGAGCTAATGTAGCTAATGTTATTTTTCTTAAGATATTCATTTTTTCCCCTTTTTATTGTAATGATCTCTAAATCAGTTTTGGATTTTAATATTGAAAATAATTACTGACAAGTCTTTTTGAGATTAAATCTCATTAAAAAGATTTTTCGTACATGAGACTTACAAGTCTTCCTGGCATTGGATAATCTTGAATTAGCTCATATTGTACATCAAAGATATTCGATATTTTTAAAGATACCTTACTATCCATTAGCTGATAACTGCCAATATAATTGAATAATAATAATGCATCTAATTTTTCAATTGGAAATTTAATTTCATTACCCTCATATTCACGATCTTCGCTTAAGAAATTTTGATAATCCTGCTCTGATTGATATCTCATAGATATGATATTGCTCATTTTCCCTTTTTTATATTTCATACTAGAAACTATTTTGTGCTTTGGACGATAAAGAATAGGATCAATATTATTAATATCATTTACCCTTAAATAAGTGTAGCCCACGTTCATACTAAGATTATTATTCAAGTTATAGTTCATATTGGTTTCTAAGCCACATGAACTGATATCAGACCTGTTACGAGCAACCACTGGTAATCCATACACGAAGTCAATCATATCCTCATATAGATAATAAAACGTGCTTACAGAAAAAGAAAGGTCTGATAAATTTGATCTATCATATGCTATATCTAATCCATAGAGCTGTTCAGGCTCTAAATCAGGATTTCCTTGAGTATATAATCCATAATCTGATGCGTATTGTAAAAACATCTCTGATAATGACGGAGATCTAAATCCTTTACTCAACGCAAAATTCCATGTCGAATAATTGTCTTGTTTATAGGTCAAATTCACTTTTGGAGAAACATCATTAAATACTTTATTGCTATACACTTCTCCACGATCGATTACCCTATAGTCTAATCTTAGTCCCGCACCAAGCAATAATTTCTCACTTAATACAATCCTATGTTGTGCAAACATTCCTGCAGTTACTTGTGTTGGGTTACTATAAACATCTTTGTAAATAGAAATATCTGATTTTTCTACAATAATATCTGAACCAAAAATAAGATAAGATTGATTATTAAATAATTTTTGGTATTCTGTTCTAAGATTCAAACTTGTATCATTGTAAAATGTATCATCTTGGTTTTCATCTTCTGGAGTATCATTTCTATCACGATAATGCGTATAAAAATGATTGATACTAGCAGAATATACCAGATTATCATTGTTACTCAGATTATGCTTCTTAAATAGTTGCAAATAAATAGAATCTCTATCTGATAAACGATATGATATTAGAGTGGGTCTTTCTTCTACCGAAAAACCTGGCTGTCCATTTAATGATTGATTGGCTATAAAAGAAATAGATAAATCTTTTTCTTTGTTATATATCTTAGTATAGAAATTATTTTGCTCATATTGAGCATTAAATCGGTGTCCATCTCCTTTCTTATGCTGAAGTAAGGTCGCATAGGAAATATTCCCATTCATATTATTCATTGCAAGATTGATATCTTTCTTATTGAAACTTCCAAGGGTAGCTTTAACATTAGAAAATTCTTTTGAATAATTTTTAGTAACTAGATTAATAATCCCGCCCATAGAATTTTGACCATAGAGAGAAGATACTGGACCCTTTACAATCTCTACTCTATCTAAAAAATCTAATGGCATACCATTCCAGTCAATAGATCCTGAATAAGGCATGCTAATTTGAAATCCATCTAATAGCACTAGCACTCTATTATTATAACCTCCAGGTTTGTAATCAGATGAACCACGAATAGAAAAGTTTGCATTACGTCCATTATTATGTGCCATTTGAACATCAATGCCCCCGACATTTCTAAATAACTCAGACATGGTTTGATAGTCATGGTCTAGAATATCTGTATTAGAAATATTTTTAGTTAAATAAGGTAGATGCTTTGAAGGAAAGCGCCCTAATACATTTAATGTTTTTGCTAAAACAAATTCATTTTCTAACTGAATGGACAAATCTGATATATTACGATTTAAATTTATCTGCAAATATTGATCTTGATATCCAATAGCACTGATAATTAGTCCATATTTTCCAGATTTTAGTTGAGAGAATTGAAATAATCCGTCTCTATTGGATGCTGTACCAAGCTCAGTATCCTCAATCATAATATTTACATCTGAGATTGGGTTAAATGAATCTTTAGAAATAATTTTTCCAGATAGATTAAAATCTTGGCTGAACAAAAAAGATGTTAGTAGAATAAATAATATTTTTTTCAAAAATATTTTCCCCAATATTTAATGTTTAAGACGAACAATAATATTAAAGGAAAAATTTATTTGCAAGTTGTTTGAGATATAATCTCAATACTAATTAATTGCTAAAAAAACAATTAATTGTGTAACACTGTTATATTAATTTAAGTCATGAATAAAGATAGCCATAAAAAAATTGCCCTTGTCATTGATGGAGAGTTTCCTGAGAATCAGAAACTGATTAATCAAATAAAATCTTCCAATATTATTATTGCAATAGACGGAGCAGCTAATATATTAATGGAAAATGAAATAACGCCAGATGTAGCAATTGGAGATTTTGATTCTATTGATTCATCTCATAAAGATAATATCTCAACCATTGTTAATACAGAAGATCAAAATAAAACTGATTTAGAAAAAACATTGGATTGGTGTATTGATTATAATTATACATCGTTATCTATCTTTGGAATATCAGGACAAAGTGAAGATCACTTTTTGGGAAACTTTTTTATTATTAATGAATATTCTGATACAATCAACTGTATTATCTATACAGATTATTCTACTATTACTCCCTGTATAGGTGAAAATACTTTTAATTCTTTTGAAGGCGAAACAGTCAGTATTGTCAGCTTTGAGAAAGAGAATAAAATTACATCAACCAATCTTCAGTATCCTTTGGATGCATATGAACTATCTCCTTCTGTTAGAGCAATAAGGAATACATCGCTAGGAGAAACTTTTACAATTGAATCTTCTGATAAAGTGATGGTTTTTCAGGTAAAAGATAAATTATAAGCTTGCAGTAGTCGCTAAACTATTGGCTTTAGCTCTTGACAAAAGAGCTTTCTGAGTTACTTCAATATTTTCTGATTTTCCTGCCCATGCTTTTAATGCATCCTGTTGCAACGCTCTTCCATAGGAAAAAGTAACATTCCAATTTGTGTCACCCTTATTCATTTCGTTTAAATGAAGTGTAGCTAATTCATTCGATTGTCCTCCAGAAAGAAAAGCAATACCAGGAACTTCTGATGGTACATTTTTGGTTAAACATTCTAATGTTTTTCCTGCTACATCCTCTATACTTGCTTGATCAGCGCAATCATAACCAGATAATACCATATTCGGTTTAAGAACTATTCCTTTTAAATCAACATTATGTTTTGTGAGTTGATCAAAAACAGTATTTAGTGCTCTATCTGTCACATCAAAAGACGTATTAATTGTATGAACACCATCCATTAATACTTCAGGCTCTACTATTGGAACTAAATTGGCTTGTTGACACAATAAAGCATAGTTTGCTAGTCCTTCTGCATTAGCAAGAATACATTCTTCTGAAGGAATATTTTCTCCGATTGTAATTACAGATCTCCATTTAGCAAAACGTGCACCTAACGCATAATATTCTCCAAGACGTTGAGATAATCCATCTAATCCGGTTGTATTCTTTTCATTTGAACCTTCTTCTAATGGATGGGCTCCAGTATCCACTTTTATTCCTGGTAAAATATCTTTTGATTGCAAATAATTTGGAATGAGAATGTCTGTCCCAAAAATATTTTGCCTAAAAGTTTCATCAAATAAGATAACGCCGCTAATATATTCCTTTAGTCCTGTTGCGGTGAAAAGAGCACTTCGATAGCTACATCTAGAATCGTATGTAGACTCTACTCCAATCCCTTCAAAACGGTTTGTACATGTTCCAGTGCTTTCATCAGCTGCTAAAATTCCTTTGCCTTTCTCAACCATCTTATTGGCAACACTATGCAATTCAGACATTATTTCTCTCCTAAATTATATTCATTAGTAATGAATTGGATTTCTCCCGTTTCTCCAAATATTATCTTTGAAGATACTATCGCTTTATCATTTTCAAATTTCACTCCAGGTACCCATCCTGTGCAAACACCGCTTGCTATAAAAAATGTATCATCTGATGTGCATAAATCTTTAGCACTCCAAATCCTATCAATATCACTGCCAACCATTTTACGTGCTCTATTTTCAAAATCTTCATCATAAAATATCAATTGTCCTTCAAAAAATCCTTCCAGTGCTCTGACTGCAGTTGCAGTAATAACACCTTCTGGAGCTGCACCAATGCCATACAATAAATCTACATCACCCTCGACTGCTTTTAATCCTCCAGTCACATCCCCATCTCCAATTAGAATTGGATTTACTCCAAATGATTCTAATGACGCAATTAAATCTTTGTGTCGATCTCTGTCCATAACAATTACTCTGATATCTTTTACTTCTTTGTTCAATACTTTTGCAGTAACTGTTAAATTTTCTTCAATAGTTTTTGCTAAGCCAATATGACCATTTAATTCTTTTCTACCACATAGCTTGTTCATATACGTATCTGGAGCATGCAACAAAGATCCTGAAGGTGCACCAGCAAGTACAGCAATAGAATCTGGTAAATCAAAAGCACAATGATTAGTACACTCTAATGGGTCAACCGCAATATCAACTTTAATGTCACTATCTTTATTTCCTAATTGCTCTCCAATAAATAACATAGGCGCTTCGTCTCTTTCGCCTTCTCCAATTACAATGGTAGTTAATATATCTTGCCTACTTAATACTGATCGCATTGCTTCAGTAGCAGCTTGATCTGCTCTCTTTCCATCTTTACATCCTCGTAACTGAGCAGCAGCAATAGCTGCTCTTTCTGTTGCTTCTAAAAATGGCTGATAATATTCTGATATTTTATTCATTCAACGAATCTATAAGTTCAAATAGTTCATTAATTTGCTCAGGAGTAGAATATCCATCAAATTGTCCCTTTACTACTCCATTTTTATCAAGAACATAGATATAACAACTCTTCTTACTTTCAATACCTAGTGATTTATAATATTGTTTTAAAGGGCCATAGTAAGTAACAGTAAAATCATGAAGCGGTTTTGGCACTCCACCTCGCATACCTCCGTCAATCCAATCGCGTGCCATTGTCCATTGACCTCCTAACATAGGAATCTCATAATACTGGACAGCTTTATCAATACCATATTTTGGTAATAACTCATCAGCCCAAGTATTAATACATAATTGTGCTCTTTGTTTAAATGCCACTGAGAGTACTGCCACTCTTCCATTAATATCTTCTGGAAAAATGACTTCATTATTTGATAGAGAAATTCCTTTAATAGTTGGAAATGTTTTATTTAACACATCATCAGAGGAATAAATAGTACTTGAAAAGCATAAAGTTATGACAATTAATAATAACGCTTTTTTCATTTATCCTTTTTTCCTTTTTAAAAATGAGATTATAAGTACAGCAATTAGTAGTAATGTTTTCATTTAGATTTCTTCTCAGCAAAATAGAATGGCAAATATAACATATAAAAAATAACTGCAACTAAGGGAAATACAGGAAATACATGCCAAGGAGGCGCTGGAAATAGGCTCATCAATGATTCTCCGGCAGGTGCTTTCATTAAGTACCATAAGTT
>JAYZIW010000070.1:0-3629 GCA_036165075.1 Fidelibacterota bacterium
TTTACAAATAAAGCTGCAACAGAGATGAAAGAGCGTATCAAAGAGAGTATAAATTGTGATGGTGTCAATGTTGGAACATTTCATTCAATTGGAGCAAGAATTTTAAGAAGACATATTGGCTATCTAAATGAGAAGTATAACAATGATTTTACTATATATGATGTTTCTGATCAAAAAGCTTTATTGAAAGAGGTAGTAGAACAATTGAATATTGCAGAATTTAAAGAATTAAATATCAATTTTTTGCGTTCACAGTTAGATAATTTTAAAAATAATTCTATGACAGTAGAAGAAGTGGAAGCTAAAGCTAATAGTTTTGAGGATGAAAAAATTGCTGAAGTTTATAAGCGATATTCAGAATTATTATTATCAAACAATGCTGTAGATTTTAATGATTTAATTGGAATGCCTATTAAATTATTCAAACATAGCAGTGCTTTATTGGAGAAATATCAACAATCATGGAAATATATTTTGGTTGATGAATTTCAAGATACAAATTCACCTCAATTTGAGTTAATCAGCCTTTTAGCAGGTAAGCATCAGAATATTACAGTTGTAGGAGATGATGATCAGTCAATTTATGGATGGAGAGGAGCAAATATTGATAATATCCTCACAAACTTTAAAGATACATTCAAAAAATCTGTAGAAATTAAGTTAGAAAAGAACTATAGATCTACTCAACGTATTCTTGATGGAGCATGGTCTGTAGTATCTAATAATACAAACAGAGCAGAAAAAAAATTAGTTGCTACAAAAGGTCTTGGAGAAAAGGTGTCACTTATATCAACTGGAAGTGATGAAGAAGAATCAAATGCAATTTGCGATTCTATTAAAACAGAGATCAAGCTCCATAAAAGTTCATTTAAAGACTTTGCTGTGCTTTATCGTACTAATGCACAATCTCGAATGATTGAGCAAACTATGATGAAAGAAGGTTTGCCATACAATATTGTTGGAGGTACTAAATTTTATGATAGAAAAGAAGTAAAGGATGTGATTGCCTATTTAACTGTAGTGTGTAATCCAAATGATAATATTGCACTCAAGAGAATTATTAATTTTCCAGTGAGAGGAATTGGCGAGAAATCTATTAATATTTTTAATGAACTAGCAGCAGAGAAAGACATTTCATTATTTGAAAGCCTTAAGTTTTGTAGAGAGATAAAGCTCAGGGGAAAACAACAAGATTCAATTGAAAGTTTTTACCTATCAATTAACAAATTTCATGATTTATTAGATACTCTAGATTGCAAAGAATTATTACGTACTTTATTAGAAGAATTTAATATTGAAAATTATTATAAAAATAATCCTGCGGAACAAGAGCGTTATGATAATATCCAAGAGTTAAAATCAAGTATTGATCGTTTTGCAGATAATTCAAATGGCAATCTAAAAGACTTTTTACAGGAGATATCTCTTTATACTGATTTGGATGATTGGGATAGCAAGAATGATTCTGTAACGCTGATGACTATTCATGCAGCAAAAGGATTAGAGTTTTCTACAGTCTTTGTTTGTGGTTTGGAGCAAGGATTATTCCCTTTAATTAGAGTGGATGATGATCCAGACCAACTAGAAGAAGAAAGAAGACTATTTTATGTTGCTGTAACAAGAGCAATGGAAAGAGTGTATCTGTTAAATGCAAAATATAGAAGAAAATTTGGGGCATTAAATACTTCATCTTTTGTACAATCTGACTTCTTAAATGAAATTAATAAAGATGTAATAAAAATTAAGCCCTATAAGTCAGTTTACACTAAGAGAGTTGTACGTTCCGGCGGCAAGAAAACTATTAAAATATCTAGAACTGTAACAGAGTTTGACGATTTCAAAGCAGGAGATCAAGTGCAACATAATCTCTTTGGCGTGGGTACTATTTTAGTCTTAAATGGGACTGGCGAAAATCAAAAAGTTGGCGTTGAATTTGATGGAGGATTGAGAAAAAAGTTGATTGTTAAATATGCTAGACTAAAAAAGATAGATTAGGTAATTTGAAGAATGGAAAATTTGATCCCATGTAGATTTCATACAGAAGTTTCATCAGTATTAAAAGCTGAAGGCTTAAGGGCTACAACACAACGTCTAGATATTTGGGATGAATTATCTGGAACCGATAAGCATAGGGATATTGATAGTATTCTTGCATCTCTTAAAAAGAAAAAAATCAATGTTTCGAGAGCAACTCTATATAGAACAATCGATGTGTTTGTGAAGCATAATCTATTAAAAAAGATTACTTTAGATACTGGTAAGTTTTTATATGAACATAATAGAAAATCTATTACTCCACAGCACGATCACATTGTCTGTGAAGATTGTGGAGAAATTTTTGAATTTTTTGATAATAATATTTCAAAAATTGAAGATAAAATTGCAAATAAACTCAATTTGAAGGTTACCAAAAGAGTTCATCAATTGTCTGCTACTTGTACGGGCACTAAGTGTAATCACTCTTAAAGTTATTTTTTAAATGAAATCAATTCTTATTAATAATCTAGTTTCTGGAATGAAGCTGCAAGGCTTCTATCTTTGTATAGAAAAAAAAGTCAGAAGAAAGAAAGATGGATCTGCTTACTTTGATCTATTATTACAAGATAAATCAGGGGTAATACGAGCACGAATATGGGATAATATAGAAATATTGTCTAAAAAGTTTGATGTTGGTAATCCAGTGGCAATCAAGGGAAATACTTATAAGTATGGTAATAGTATTTTTATCAAGATAAAAAATATTAATAGAGCATCGATTGAAAAATATGCAAAATATGGTTTCAGTTCATCCGACTTGATTCCAAGTGCAAAAAAAGATGCAAAACAATTATGGATTCACCTTAATAAGGAGATTGATAAAATATCTAAAGTACACTTAAAACAACTAGTAAAGAGAATATTATCAGATCATAAAAAGAAGTTTCAGATTTATCCAGCAAGTATTTCCTATCAATATAATTATCAAAGCGGTTTACTAGAGCAAACAGTTTCACTTATTAAAATTTCTAAAATTTTAGGTAAGCATTATAAAGTTGATACCGATTTACTTTTAACTGGAGCTTGCTTACATCAAATTGGAAAATTGTATTCAATTAATATGGGGTTTTCTCAAGTAAAATCTAACGAAAGAAGTTTAGTTGGTAATGCAATATTATCGAGAGATATTGTTAATAACTATATTAAGAAAGTAAAGCGTTTTCCAGATGAGGATAAGGTAAGGCTAGAGCATTTAATTTTATCCTACCAAGGTAGAAAAGAGTGGCAAAGCCCTGTTGAACCTCAAACTTTAGAAGCTGTTCTATTGCATACAATTAATTATATGGATTCACATGTTAATGTGATAAGGAATAAATGAAAAAAAAACTTATTGTACTCTTTATTTTAAATATCTCTCTAATATTTAGCCAAAGTTATATTAATTATGATCTTTCCAATCAATTTGGCGTTGCTTTAGATAATAATGAGATTATTTGGGACAAAGAAAAAAAGTTTGATGATTTATTAATTGACAGATCGACAACTTATTTTGATAATAAGTTTTTGTCTTTTGATTTTGCTAGCATGCCGTCTGATTCTCTATATGTTAAAAGTAAATTTCAATATGAATTTGGAGACTATGGTTTTGATAA
>JAYZIW010000071.1:0-12271 GCA_036165075.1 Fidelibacterota bacterium
TAGTAGCAACTTCATCTAATGTTTTACATCTACCTTTAATCCAATCAAGAAGTCGATACCTGTCTTGTTTTCCTTTTGTAAAATGCTGAGGCATACCTCCTGAAATAGTATTCCAAAAACCTTCTTCATTGCTTTTATAATTTTGCAACTTTTCCATTAGATCTTTGCTATCTATCTTTTCAATATGCTTTCCACTCACCCATAATAATTTTTTTTCATCAAATGTTGCTGGCTTTTTTTGAACTTGCTCAAACTTAAAAGATTTAATCAGTTCTTTCGTTGTAAAGATTTCTTTATTTGAATCAGGATTCCATCCTAGAAGTGATAAATAATTTATAATTGTATCTGGCGTAAAGCCTTTGTCTCTATACTCTTGCACATTGGTGGCTGCATGTCTTTTACTTAATCTTTTCTTATCTGAACCTAATATCATTGGCAGATGAGCAAATGTAGGTATTTCTAGTCCTAATGCTTGATATACTAGAATCTGCTTAGGTGTATTTGCTAAATGATCATCACCTCTAATTACATGAGTAATATTCATATCAGAATCATCAATAGCGACCACAAAATTGTAAGTTGGGGAACCATCTGATCTTGCAATAATAAAATCATCTAACTCTTTATTATCAATCTTTATAGCTCCATATACTAAATCTAAAAATTCTGTTATACCGTCTGGTATTTTTAAGCGTACCGTAAAAGATTTACCGTCATCTATAAGCGCTTGTTGTTCATCCAAAGAACAATCTCTGTATGTTTTTGGAACTCGAAATAATTCTTTCTTTTCTTCTGATTTTTTGCGCAAGTCATCTAACTCTTCTTTCGACAAGAAGCATCGATAAGCTGTCCCTGCTTCAATCATTTGATGAACCACCTCTTCATGACGTGATTTGTTCTTTGATTGCAATACAATATCATCATCCCAATCCAATCCTAACCAACTTAAAGCATCGGTGATCTGATCAATGTATTCTGATTTTGATCTTTCTAAATCAGTATCTTCAATCCTCAGAAGAAATTTTCCATTATTCTTCTTAGCATACAACCAATTAAAAAGAGCTGTTCTTGCTCCACCAATATGAAGATAGCCCGTTGGGCTTGGAGCAAATCTGACGATAGGTTTATTCATTGCGGAGGCGAGAGGATTCGAACCTCTGAAGGGCTTTCACCCTTGCTGGTTTTCAAGACCAGTGCATTCAACCGCTCTGCCACGCCTCCTGATATTAAATTTAATTGTATGAATTGTATATATATAGTAATTTTTTGCTCATCAATTTATTAGATAAAAAGTTAAAAGCAAACAAAGGACTTTAATGAAAAAGATATTATTAACACTCTCTATAATGACAATACCATTAATGGCACAAACTATCAATGATACCGATGAAGCTAAAAAAGAAATTAGAGAATCAATGAGAGAAGAAGAACAAATGCTTAGAGAGCAGGATCGGAAACAAGAACGATCTATTGAGCGCACAATTAACTTAAATCCAGAGCCAAGAAAAGCAAGGCAAGGAAGACGTACCAAGGCCAGTACAAATCCAAGCATTATACTTAATAAAAGGGTGAGTACTTTAGAATGGACAGGTGGATTAAAATTCATTAACAATAATCATAATGGAAATCTAAAAATAAAGGGAGGTAGTTTATTTTTAGAGGATAAAACTAAGATTACTGGAACCGTTGTTGTAAACATGTTATCTATGACCAATATAGATCTTCCTGATAATAAAAAAGAATATCTAATAGGACACTTAAGAAATGAAGACTTTTTTCATGTTGAACGCTTCCCTACTGCATCGCTAAAAATCAATAACTCAAAAATTCTAGAAAAACAATCTAGTGGTAAATATAATATGGAAGTCTCTGGAGACTTAACAATTAAATCTATTACAAAACCTATTACATTTACGGCTATTGTAGATTTAGACTCTGACGTTAAATCTGCAACTGGAACTATGCAATTTAATCGAGCTGATTTTGGAGTTCAATATCGTACTGAAATGCATTTAGATGATGCTAAATCTTTCTGGAATAGTGCAACAACCACTAAAGAAACATTAAAAGATAAAGTAATTAAAGATGAAATTGATATAAAATTTAATATCGTTTCAATGCCAGGTCTTCTTGAAAGATAATACTTAATCAAAGTTACAAAATAACAACTTCTTAACACTTCCGAAGAAATTGTTAAATGAACCTAATTTGATAGCATAGTAAGTCCATAAAAAATTGAATAAAACAAAGGTGACAAAAACAGGCCAATTTAGTGGATGTCCACCATTAACAAGCGAGATTAAAACGCCTGTCCATGCAGTTCCAGACCAAATCACTGCCCAGCGTAATTTTTTAACCATATTGTCATAATCTAGACTCGAAGCTTGAAGAGAGCTAAATCCAATACCAAATAGTGCTGCAGCTACAATTCTTAAAGCAACTGTATCTAATGGATATTCAGGAAAATATACAGCGATTTGCTCGGCACCAAAAAATATGGGTATAGCAACTGCATAATCAACATAAAAGTGGAATACAAGCCACTTTCTAAGCATTGTAGGAACTTTCATATTAGCTCATCAATCCTTTATAAACAAGATATGGTATAATGATATAAAGTGTGACATCACGAATGAGATAATAAAAAAACAATGCTACTCCCACTTTCCATCCATATTTCTTAAATAAATCTTTTAAGGCATATTTTAAGCCAAACTCTCTTGTATTGGATCGTAATTCTGTTAATGCTTTAAACATATCGGAAAAGTATCATTATTTTAAATAAAGGTCCATATTTTTAAACGGAATTAATGCCATAATAATAGCATGGGTATAATATTTTTCTCTATCAATCAAATCTTCTGTCAATATACCTACTGCTCCATTTTTTTGTTTCGAATTTTTACGATTAAACACGATATCATCTGCATCGCCTAATTCCATTCCAGAATTAATTAATTCAACAATCTTTCTTGGAAGATTAAATGTGGCAGTACGCGCCTTACCTTTTATATGATCAGATTGAATAAATATCCAAGCAAACACTTCCATTTCATCATCTTTTTTATCAACTCCCCCTTCAATACCGATCCAATAATCAGCGTTTGCATATTTTGACTTTGCATTATTAGAACGATTTATCGATCCTTGCAGGGTTTCGTTATCAGAAATAGGCTGATTGCTAACATCGGAAGAGGTTTCCACTCCATTAAATTCAAAGATAGTATTTGGGAACATCTGATTAAATGCTACTTTGACTGAATTAATCTTTACTGGATTTTTTGAGGCAATAATTACTTTTTTCATACAATTGTAATATTCTTCACTAAGAAACATTATCAAGTATTGCTTTGGGTGTTCGCAACAATACTATCATCCATTTGTATAAAGGAATAGATCCTAACTGAGCATTTCTTTTTACTCGCTTTTTTCTCTCATTTTTCAGCTCTATAGAATCGTTACTCTTATTAATTTTTCTTATTTTTAACATTGGTACTATAGCGGTGCTTAAAAGCCAAGGAGCAAGACTGTCTGATGTCCACATTAACATAAACCCTAATCCAGTAGTTAATGCTTGGGTAGTTAATGTATTATAATCTTCTTTGGCTAAAATACGCTCTAATTGCTTATTTTGCTCTACAATTTGCTCATCAAAGATTTCTTTTACAGCTTTATCGTGATCTTCTACTATTTTATCATAAACACTATCTTGTGCAACAATAAACGACAGAAAAAGTATTGGAATTATATATCTCATTTATTAATCACAATTAACACCATTACAATAGCGACTCCTATAGCAAACCCTACAGATAGGTCATCCAAAGCAACACCAACTGCAGTACCTACTCCAACTCCAATTCCAGTTGCTGCTCCTAGAGTTAATTTTTTATTATTTTTTTTCATTTTATACTTCCCCCCATAAATACAACTTAATCATGATTCATTATAATTTCTTTACTATTTTTTCCATACGATAACATATGACATCAACGTTCGCGATTGGAATAGTCCCTTCTTTAGAATCTATAATAGTAAATCCTTCGCTTTCATAAAGAGCAATTGCCTTTAAATTTTTATTTAAAACTAAAACTTTAGTTGGATCTTCTGTTTCTTCTACTCCAAAACGCAACAATTGTCTTCCATATCCACTTCCTTGATAAATAGGATGAACATAAAGCCATTTAATATTATAAGAGTCAAATGCAATAAAACCGACAATTGATTCATCTACTTCTCCGATATAAATCTTGTCATCGAGAAGACCTTCTTCTTTATAACATTCCTCTAATGGAACAAAAGCTTTTTCAGGAGCTGATCCTTCGAGTTCGCTAGGTCTTGCTGCATCATGAATTTCACAAATACGACTCCAATGCTTTTTATAGATAAAATTTTTAATCTTCATTTTTTAAATACTTGCGGAGAGGACAGGATTCGAACCTGCGTGAACTTTCGTTCTACACGCTTTCCAAGCGTGCGCCTTAAGCCACTCGGCCACCTCTCCAATAATTAATTATTCTTTGGAGGATTCATCAGCTTTTTCAGCTGAATCTTCTTCAGGTACCGACTCTGAAACTTCTTCTGCTGGAGTTTCTTCTTCAGCAGGTGCTTCTTCTTGAGTTTCTTCAGCTGGTTCTTCAGCTGGTTCTTCTTTAGCTTCTTCTACTGGAGTTTCTTCAGCTGGAATATCTTCAGTTACCGCCTCTTCAGGTTCAGGATCTTGACCAAATGCTAATGTAACAGAAGCTTCTTCTTCCATACGTTTTAATGCTTGATCAATATTCTCGTTATCATCAAGACGAACCATACTATCAATAAATTTTATATTATCAGAGTCTTCAGATGTGACAGACTTGATATATTTCACAAATTTAGAGTTCTTTGCGTCTTTGCCTAACTTTGAAGTAAATGTTTGTTTTTTAGCCATAACTGGTGAAGAAGTTAATGTAGTAATTCAAAAACTCAAATAATTAATTATTATTCTGTGATTTTGCCAAATCTCTCATATCTACGACTGAATCATGTTCGTCGACAATCTCTTCACCTAGCAATGTTTCAATGGCATCTTCTAGTGTGATTAAACCTGTCAGATTATTATGATTATTAAGCACTAAAGCTAAATGATATCTATTTTGAATAAAAAGCCTTAAAACTTCATCTACTGGATCATTCTCATTTACTGAAGGAACTTCTTTAGAGATTTCATGCATTCTTGTGCTAAATTGATCATCTGCTTGACGACTTACGATGTCATATCGATTTACAATACCCACTATACCGTCCAAATTGGTGTCAAAAACAGGAATCCTAGTAAAATCTAGGGTATCATGCTCATCCAGCACTTGTCCGACTGTCATATCCTTATTTAAGGCAAATATCACAGTTCTAGGTGTCATCACTTCATTTACCTTAACGTCTTTCAATCGTAAGGTGTTTTCAATTAGATCTGTCTCTTGTTCTTCAAACACCCCTTCATCTTCTCCCATTTCAGCCATAGCTATCACTTCTTCTCTTGTGACAGTTGCCTCATCTTCTCCAAAATTAGAGATATACTCTGCTAATAATACCAACGGATAAGTAAGAACAATAAGTACTTGGATGATGAAAGTTGTATTTCCAATTAATCCTCTCCAATAAACGCTCCCTATTGTCTTCGGAATAATCTCTGAAAATACTAAAATGAGTAAGGTTAAAATACCCGAAGCAATTGCAACAGAGCTTTCTCCATACAACTCCAATGTTTGAGCTCCTACTCCTGCCGCGCCAATTGTGTGTGCAAATGTATTAAGAGTTAAGATAGCTGCTAATGGCCTATTGATATTGTCTTTAAATCTTTCAAGACGAAGACCATGCTGTGGGTTCTTTTTTGCTAAAATAGATGCATAAGAACTTGGTGTAGATAGTAACACAGCCTCTAACAAAGAACATAAAAATGAGAGAAAAAGCGCTACGCAGAAGTAAGTAATTAAAAGAGACATCTATTTGAAAACTTTTCTTGCAATAACATCTAAGAGATAAAAATGCGCTAAGGCAGCTAACTCAAAACCGAGAATATGATAAGGGTCTTGTAATACAAGAGGATTATCAGCAATCGGTGCCTGTGCTAAATACATGTAATTAGCGCCATTTCCAATAATAACATTCGCCTGACTAACAATTACGACAATAAACTGCAGATATATAAACGAAGTCCACCAAGCATTCTCTCTCAATCTAAATCCATAAAACATCATAAGAAATATAGGCACAATAAATAACATTGAATGGCCTACGTAATAGTCAAAAATATTCCAAGGTGCTGTACCTCCTGTAAATTCTGGAGTTAGAATGGAGTGAATAAATCCAACAATACCAAAGAAATAAAGAAATTCAAGCAATATTTGCTTACGATAAAACACTACTACTCCTGCTAAAATACCAGAAATACTACATAACTGAAGCGGTAGATTTGTGGCTAGAATGTAATTATCAGATAAAACATGTGACATTTGAACTATAGCAACTTTTCCTAACTGATAAATACCCATTCCATAGAGCATATAATCTCTATTCTCCTTCGATAGCTTTTTACCGACAATTATCATAAAAGGCACAAAGAAGAGCGTAAAAAATACTCCATTCCACCAAAATTGACCGCCAATCTCTGGAGCCCAATGCTCTACTGCTGTTTTGTCTAAAATCACAATTTCTCCTTATTTTGCAAAAATTTGTTTGTCGTCGTTAAAAGCTTTGAACTCAAGAGCATTTCCTGAAGGATCAAGGAAAAACATGGTTGCTTGCTCTCCAGGTTCTCCTTTAAATCGAATCTTAGGTTCAATAATGAATTTAATATCAAATTTACTTAGATGTTCCCTTAATTGATTCCATTGATCCATCGTCAATACAACCCCGAAATGACTTGCAGGTACATCATCGCCATCAACGCTATTTGTTGCTGGATGATCATTGCTATGCACCAAATGAGCTACTACTTGATGTCCAAACATATCAAAATCAATCCACTTATCAGAAGATCTACCAACATTGCATTGTAAAATATCTACGTAGAAAGATCGCGTAGTTTCTAAATCAGTAACTGGAAAAGCTAGGTGAAATGGTCTCATTTAATTTATCTATATTAGCGATTATAATATACCAATTCAAGGGTTAATTGATATTAAAGTTATAGTTTAATATATATCTGTATCTCTTCATATAGAAGAAAATAAGATTATATCATCTATAAATCTTTTATTAAATTTTTCTGCAGTAACTATATCATTATGCCCACAACCTTTATAAACTTTATGTGATGCATTTAAATGATCTTTTAAATATAAAAATGCGCGCATTGGAGTAGTCCTATCTTTATCTCCGCAAATACATAACACATTATCTGGTCCGCTAAAATGAACCCTAGTAAAATGTTCATTCCATATTTTCTTTGAATTAAAATGCTCTATTAGAAAATTCTTTTTTTCACGAATTTTATGTTTTGACAATTCTTGTTGCGTTTCTTTGGTAGTATGTTTTGTAAAAAACATTGATCTTGTCATCCACTTAGGTAAATGTCCTCCGAATAACATTCGCATTCCAAGCTTCTTAAATAGTTTATAGATATAATTTCGCTGTTTCTGTTGTACAGCCTTCATTGCAACATGTTTAGGAGCTAATCCTGTCGACACAATAATCAGTTTATGTATCTCTTCTCCTAATAATTGTGCCACATAAGTTGCAAATAAACCTCCCAAACTATGACCTACGATTACGATATCTCGATCAGGGTATTTTTTAATAATATCTCTTACAGAATCTTTTGATGATTGAAAAGCATTATCTAAAGAGGAAAAATCTAAATCAATTAGCGAATAATTAAGTGATTTCTCTTCTAAAATAGGAACGATACTATTCCAAAACGGAGATCTGATACCGACACCATGAAAAAAGATAAAATGATTCATATAGAAATTCTCCTAAAGTAGTGGTGCCCGGGGCCGGACTCGAACCGGCACGGAGTTTAATCTCCGAGGGATTTTAAGTCCCTTGTGTCTACCAATTTCACCACCCGGGCAACAAATTTTAAGAGGCGTCGGTCGGATTCGAACCGACGAATAGCGGTTTTGCAAACCGATCCCTTAGACCACTTGGGTACGACGCCAAACTTTTTAAAAAAGATGAACGTGCCAATATAAATATTTAGAGAGTTAATTCAAAATCATTAACTAATATTCCTGGACAGGTAGTTTCTCCAGGATTTCTACCGTCGTAAGTTTCAATTACAGGTCTAGATAATAAAGTTTCTCCGACAGCCTCTAGATTGTTACCAAAAAAATTATAGAAAGAATCATCAAATCGCATTGTTTTAATAGGAGCTATCATTTTACCATCTTCAACCCAATAACATGCATATCTCGTTAAGCCGGTAATACGACCTCCGAGATTATCGCTCCAATTAAGATAATGAATATTTGAAATAAATATGCCTGTTCCTAGCTTTTCAAGCCTCTCATCAAGCTTAATATCCCCTCCATGCATAAATGGAGCTCTTAAATACTCTCCCATACCCCAAGAATTGACATCCTCAGCATAGTTTGAAGTCAATCCATACTCAAGTGCGGTTTTTGAGTTAATAAGCGTATTTTCCAGCATTCCATGCTTAATAAGGCTAACATTAGCTGATACTTCAGATCGAGAATTAAACGAAGCAGTTGATTTTCTGTCAAATGATTCATCAAGAGAGAATTTTTCTGATAATTTGACATTATCTTTTCTCATTTTCAACAAACAACTTGATCCATTTCTCAATGAAGCTTCACTTACACCATTCCAGTTGAGCATATCAACAAAATCTGCGACAGCATGTGGCTCAAACCATACTCGATACTTTCCAGGTTTTAATTCTAATTTAGGTTTATCCATCAATTGAAGTCGATTAGATGCGTCGTCAAATGCTGTTATAAAATCATCTTTATTCCAATCTGAACCAGGATATAAGATTTTTACCATATTTTCTTTGGCATCAATAAGAGAAAAGTCAAATATAAAAGAATCTTTCTCAAACCAGTGCTGCGTTCCTTGAGAGGTGGATGATGCTCTAAAAATTTTACCCGAAGTCCATACTCCAGTTAGATTGTCCTTATCAATAATACTCATTAAACTGTCCAAAATTTCTTCTCTATTAGGCAATTCTCCATCTCGATAAACTTCAAGCGAATCAAACTTATCAGGAAATGCTGTAAAATTGTTTTCTGGTATCAAAGATAATGGCTCTCGTAAACCATCAATCTCTGATATTAAATTTTTCACCGAATAATCGATATCAGATGAAACTGTTGTTGTCGCTTGAAGTGATTTCTTTCCATGATAAAGCGATAGTGTTACATTGTAATCTTCGATAATACCAGTTTGACGGATTTTAGAGTCGTTGAATCTAAAATATTGTGAGTTTTCACCCTCCATATAAATTGTTAAATCTTCACCTTCTTTGAGGGTACTATAAACTTGAGAGCATATATTGTTATATATTTCTTTTTTCATCTATACACCTCCGAATACTTGAGTTTTATCAAATTTACACAAAGGAGAAGCATGTCCAACTCTTTCGACTTGATTTGGTTCTCCCTTTCCACAATTAGGTGTACCAAATACTTCAAAGGTATCTAAATCTCCTACCATAGATAAACTTCTCCAAAAAGGATTGGTTATCCCTCTATAGTTTGGATTCTTAACTACTTTAGTTAATACGCCGTCCTCAATAAGGCGTCCATATTCACAACCAAATTGAAACTTATTTCTATAATCATCGATTGACCAAGAACGATTACTTTCCATATATACACCGCGTTCGACACTGCCGATAATTTCATCTTTTGTTGATTTTCCTGGCTCAAGATTGATATTAGCCATACGATCAATTGGAATTCTATTCCATGAAGATGCTCTTAAATTAGAAACACCCTTCACTCCTGATCGAATTTGACTCTCAATTCCTCCAAGACCTCTTAACAAAATACCATTCTTGATTAAATGTTCTTTTTCTGCAGGCATTCCACCATCATCAAAATTATAAGTCGCCAATTGATTTTCAACTGTTGGATCAAATACAATATTCATTAATTCTGATCCATATTGTAATGAACCAAAATCATCAAGATTAACAAAACTGGATCCTGCAAAATTTCTTTCATCTCCTAAAATTCGGTCAAGTTCAAGTGGATGACCAACACTCTCATGAATCTGTAACATCATTTGGTCTGGAGCTAAAACTAAGTCCATAATTTCTGTAGGACATTGTTCAGCATTCAATAAATCTAATGCTTGCAATGAAATTTGATTTGCTTCGTCTTCTATGTTATAATTATCTAAAAATTCAGCACCTGCCTGAAAACAATGCCCTCTCATTCCATGATTGGTTCTTGTTTGAGAATCGTGTTTATTTTGCGCTGTTGAAGATAGTTCTACTAATACAATATCCATTTTCTGATGAATATCAGCTCCAGAAGTGCTCACAATATCGGTTGTTCTTTCAATTAATTCGATTGTCGTTGCTGCATGCACGATTTTATCATGATTCATTAAGGTTTTTGAACCTAATAATGCTATATCTTTAATATCGGTGACAGACAAATCGCTTAAAGGAGTTTCTAGTTTAGTATTATACTCTCCAGTAAAACCTTTTCTAACAGTAGATTGATCAAATTTAAACACTGAATATTTTGAAGCAAGTTTTGCGTTATTATACGCAGTTTTAATGCATTCTAAAATATGAGACTCATCAAGAAATGGTGTGGCATAATATGAAAATTGTCCATCAACAAGCACATCAATCATTACACCTTTTGTTACATTTCTTTGAACATTATCTAAGGATGTCTTTTTCGTTGAGAGTATGTTCTGTTTTTCCTCTACATACCTAATGCCAATCCAATCAGCAGACACATTTGTTTTTGATAAAATATTTTTAAAATTCATATGTTCTCTGTCACTTTTTCATACTTTTTACAGAAGTATGGAATTTTGTCATTTTTTCTAAAATTTATCTGCAAAAATAACATACAAATAAACTTGGCACTCCTTTTGCAACTATAATAGTGTAAATATTAACTACAAAGGAGAACGAAATGAGTTTAATAAAATGGAAACCATTTAACAATGAAATAGATACATTTGATAATATTATTGATCAGTTTTTTACTGATTTATCAATTGATCCACGATTTTCATCGGTAAATGTGAATACAACATCTCATTACAACGAAAACGATAAAGAATACTATTTGACAATGGATGTTCCTGGAATGTCCAAAGACGATATTGACATAGCTTTTGACAATAATCGTTTAAAAGTTTCAGGACAAAGAAAGTCTGATAAGTATAATTCTTACGAATACGGGAAAATGGAACGATCATTTAACATTCCAAACAATGTTCAATCAGATAAAATATCTGCGAAGATTGATAATGGAGTGCTAAATGTCCTTCTTCCAAAGACCAAATCGTCTATTGGAAGAAAAATTACTGTAAAGTAATTTGTTTTCTTTAAAAAAAAGAAGGGGCTTTTCGCCCCTTTTTTTTTAATATTAAGCCATGATCTATAAGAATATTCTTGAAACTATTGGCTCTACCCCTATCGTAAAGCTCAATTCTATTGGATCTAACCTAGATTGCAACCTTTATGCAAAACTGGAAATGTTTAATCCTGGAGGATCTGTAAAAGACCGTATTGCGTTTGAAATGATAGAATGTGCAGAGAGAAGTGGTACAATCAAACCAGGCGATACTCTTATTGAAGCAACCTCTGGAAATACAGGAATTGGTCTTGCATTAGGAGCAGCTGTCAAAGGATACAAGCTAATTATTGTGATGCCTGAGAAAATGAGCATGGAAAAAGAACTCACAATCAAAGCATTAGGAGCAAAAATTATTAGAACACGTACCGAAGCTGAATATGATGATCCAGATAGTAATTTTTCTATCGCAAAAAAATTAAATAGTGAAATTCCAAATAGTCATATACTAGACCAATGGGAAAACGAATGCAATCCTGATTGCCATCATAATAATACTGCTCAAGAGATATTAGATGACTTTGGCACTGATTTAGACATGGTTGTCATGGGAGTTGGTACCGGAGGAACCATTACTGGCGTTGGAAAACGTCTCAAAAAAGAAATTCCTGGTATCCAAATTATTGGTGCAGATCCCTATGGTTCAATCCTCGGAGGTGGCGATGAAGTCCATTCCTATCATGTGGAAGGCATTGGATATGACTTTTTTCCAAAGATTTTTGACA
>JAYZIW010000072.1:0-14773 GCA_036165075.1 Fidelibacterota bacterium
GAAATAATGTTTGTATATTTTGAACAGAATTATCAGTCGAAGCATTATCTACTACAATAATTTCAAAATTATCTATGCTAATATTACTATAAATAGAATCAATGCAATTATGTAAAAGATCTTTACCATTATAATTTGGGATAATAATTGAGACTATTTTCATTATTCTTTTAGTTGTTCAATTTCATCAATCAGTCTAGCTGCATCCGTATCGTCTGGGCTACGTATCATCCAATCTTCAATTAACATGGTTGCTTCATCATACTCTTCTAACTCTCGATGACACAGATATAATAAAAATACTAATTCAGGTAAAGTCTCTTGCCAAGATTGCCACTCTTGTAAAGTAATTTTTGTAGCAGTGAATCCTTGTTTTTTTATTGCTCTTTCAATAATCAAGAAATTGTCATATATAGTTTTAAAAATTATCTTTGCTTCTTCATAGTCATCTAAATTTTTAATGAAAGACTTACCATATAATAAATAATCATCCATTTTCAAATCATCTCTTTGGGTTAATTCTTTTAGATGATATCTAACTCTTTCTTTGTTTCCTGTTCCATTATAAATCTGTGAAATTTGATATTGAAGATCTTTTGATGGTATACTAATAACGTTACTAGGCATTGTATCTTCCATCTCTAACAATACCATCTCTGCTTTCTGAAGGTTATTATCGAGATAATGAGAGATTGCTAATCGTGTAAATCCTGTACGATAGTTTTGAATAAGCCTTCCAACCTGCCTATCCACATGAACATTTTCATTAGCAAGATTTCTGTAGATATATCCTGGCTGATAATCTTTTGATATAGCAAGTTCGCCAATCGAACTTTTACTTGCATCATAATCTGTAAACCAATCTTCATTTCCAACTATTGACAATAAATTTTTGGTCATCTTATCTTGATCAATTGGATATAATTTATTATTTACTAGACGATATGCTAAACCTTCCATAGTTAAGTAGTCTTCAAGATTAAGCATACTCACTGGTGATACTGTAACAGCAAAATATACTGGTCTATTCCAATCATTATCTTTAATGATTCTTAATACCATTATATCTTGAATACGTAGTGCTACATCCATATAGGTTGGCTTTAGTTCCCATTCAATAATGCCATTAGGATTTAACTCATCTATAGGCGCATTAACAGAAATAGTATTTGATGACCATTTTTTAAAATCTAAATTGTTAATTTCATTGTCGCTCATAGATATAAATGAATTTTCTTTATCTCGTAGCTGAGTAACATACCATGGGGTATTTAATAAACTTAAATTTACTACCCTTACATCAGTTCTAATTTTTTCTACTTCCTGCAAATACCACAAAGGAAAAGTATCATTATCACCATTAGTAAATAAAATGGCATCTGGTTCACAGGTTTGCAACATATTATAGGCCATATCCCAAGCAATATAATTTCCTGTTCTATCATGCTCATTATAATTGGCAATCAACATTCTTAATGGAATAAAAACAATAAATAATGTTATCATAAAATAAGATGCTTTGAGCTTAATAGATTTTTCTAATAAGGTATCACTTATATAATTAATCGTACTAAAGATTCCTATCGATATCCATATAGAAAATGCCATAAAACTTGCAACATAAGAATAATCTCTTTCTCTTGCCTGTGGATTATCTTGATTCAAATAGAAAATAATTGCAATTCCTGTCATGATAAATAATGTCAGCAATGACAATGCATCGTATTTATTTTTTCTAAAATGGAAATATAGGCCAATGAATCCCATAATTAGCGCTAACGGTAAACCAAATTGTCTCCAATCTACACCATCTTGCTTAGGAGATGCGCCAAAATCTGAAACGAAAGAGTCTGTGCTTGGGCCTTTTCCAGCAAATTGCCATAAAAAATATCTTGTGTACATTTTATTGATCTGATAACTCCATAGAAAACTAATTTGTTCAGGAATATTATGAGTTATGTAGCTATAATTTTGTTTTCTAGAAAATTTAAAATCTGGATATTCAGGACTGCCTACTATAGAGATTTTTGATGGTAAATTGTCAAATTTTCTAGGCAGGAATGACATTGCACCATATTGATCTCGATTTAAATAGGAAGTTGCCTCTGCTATTGTCTCCGGATTATTTTCATCAATATTAGGATTCTGACCTGATCGAATAAAAATTGCAAAATAGGTTGAATAGCCAACAATAATTAATAATAAAGATGTGCAAACAAGTGATATAAGCGTCTTTTTATTGATAATGCTACTATATAAGAAATAGAGTATCACTGCTAATAACAATAAAAGTCCTAGAAAACCTATTTGTGATACTATAGTAGGGAATCCTTTAATAATACCATTCTGTATTACAATAAATGTTAACAATGATAAGCCTAGAGTGATTAGTAAACCTTTAATAGAAAATTTTGATATTGAAAAATATATAATCAATCCTATAAAAGGTATAGTAAGCAGATTTAATAAGTGTACTCCTGTTGCTAAACCAATGACATATACAATTCCCATTAAATACATAGCGCTGTGTGGTTCATCTTTATATTTTGACCAAATCAAGATTAAGTACACTACTAATGCTGTCATAAAACCGCTAAATGCATAGACTTCAGTCTCTACAGCATTAAACCAATGACTATGTGTAAAAGCAAAGGTTAATGATGCTGTTAATGAAGACCACATTTTAAAGTGCTTTGCATTATCTCTACTATCCAACCTATCTATAAATTCATTGCAAATAAAAAATAGCAAACTAATAGTAGCAGCACTAATGAGTGGAGAAAATATATTCATACGGAAAGCGATATCCGCACTAATTGGAATCAATGTGAATAATTTACCAATCAATAGAAATAGTGGACTACCTGGTGGATGAGGAATACCTAGTATATGAGATGTGGCAATAAACTCTCCAGTATCCCAAAAAGAAACAGTAGGTGCCATTGTTGAAAAATAAATAGCAAAAGTAAGCAGAAATAGAATTCCAGCTATTAGATTTTCTAATTTTTTACTATACGTTGTAAAAAAACTCAATTTACTTTTCAGACTCTTCTTTGGTCTCTTCTTTTGAATCAGTAGAAGCTTCTTCTGCAGGTTTTGCATCTTCAGTCTTTTCAACTTCTATGTAATTCATTTTTAATTCTGATAATACTTTATCTAAGTACTCTTTTTCTTCATCAGTAAGGCTTGCATGCATTCTATTATTGATCATATCTAGCATATCAATCTGAATAGATGCCTGCGTTAAGTCTATTGATGTCTCATTAGTCATAGGATTTTGTATTTTTCCTAAAGCAATCCAGACACCATATACTGATTGAGAAATCAGTGAATCAAAAAGTTGTTTCTCAGTATAAGGTTTTGTTGTCATTTTTTTCCTCTAATTAACAGTTGTTTTTAAAAATAGTTTTAAATACTCATTATCAAATCTCTCTTTAATCAAAGCATTGATTGAAGACTCTAAATTTGCATCATTATCAATAATATCAAAAGCTTTCATTCTAGCATCTCTAATAATTGGTCCATCAGTTGTTAAGTCAGCAATTCTAAATTTAATAAAGCCACTTTGTCTTTGGCCAAAGAATTCTCCTGGGCCTCTTAACTTTAAGTCTTCATCAGCTATCTCAAAACCATTTCTACTTTTAGTTAATATGTTTAGTCGTTGTTTGGTATTAGGAGACTCGCTATCACTGCATAGTATACAATAGCTTGTTAATTCTCCTCTACCTACTCTTCCTCGCAATTGATGTAATTGACTGAGACCAAAACGCTCACAATTATTAATTAATATAACAGATGCATTTGGATTATCAATACCAACTTCTACAACTGTAGTAGAAACTAGAATATCAATTTCATGACTCATAAATTGGTGCATTACTTCATTTTTCTTATCAGCATCTAGTTTTCCATGCATTAATGCAACATTTAAGTCAGGAAAAATGTTTTGCTTCAACATTTCATAAGATTCAGATGCTGCATCTAGATCTTGCTTTTCAGTTTCTTCAATTAGAGGATATACAACGATTGCTTGCCCTCCTATTCCTATTTTTTCACGAATAAAATTATAAGCAGTATCTAAATTATTTTTTTCAATATGGGAAGTGAAAATATCGGGTCTATTTTTTGGTAATTCATCGATAAGAGATAAATCCATATCTCCGTTGTATGTTATTGCCAGCGTTCTTGGAATAGGAGTTGCAGTCATTGCCATTAAATTAGGTACGCTAGATTTTTTTAATAGCAGTTGTCTTTGATTGACTCCAAATCTATGTTGTTCATCTATAATTGATAATCCCAAATTCTTAAAGATAACATCTTTCTGGAATAATGCATGTGTACCAACAATAATTTTTGATTTACCTTCTTTAATTGATTCTAAAATTTCTTTCTTTTGTTTGCTTTTCAAGCTACCAACCAATAATGAACATTCAATTCCAATTTTTTCATACTCTGTTTTAAAGTTTTTGTATAATTGTTTTGCCAATAAATCAGTAGGTGCCATTATTGCAACCTGATAACCATTTTCAACGACAACAGAAGATGCTAGAATTGAAACAATTGTTTTTCCACAACCAACATCTCCTTGTATCATGCGATTCATAGGATTTTCTGATAAAAAGTCATCAATAATTTCTCTAAGAACTTGTTTTTGACTATTGGTTAGTTCAAAACTTAAGTTTTTTAATATCTGATTATAATTTTTTGTTTTAAAACTGATAGGTTCCGAACGATTCTCTTTTATTTTATTTTTTCGTAATGCCAAAAGAATTTGCAAGAAAAAATGTTCATCAAACTTAAGCCTATGAATTGATTCGTTGAGCTTATCAACTTTCTTTGTAAAATGAATATTCCTCAATGCAGAGTCTAAAGAACAAATTTTAAAATCATCTTGCTGTTCTTTTGTAAAATGATCCTCAATGCTATTAACAGAGTCTAGTGCAAGACGTATAATCTTTCTTAGGTTTCGATTATCAAGACCAGATTTCTTTAAATCTTCTGTCAAAGGATAAACTGGAATAACAAATCCAGTACTAAGGGATATCTCATTTGCATTTAATTTATCATATTCAGGATGTACAATCTGTAAATTTCCTTTATAATCAGCAACCTTGCCATGCACAGCCAGTAAATCTCCCTCTTTTAAAGATTGATAGATATAGTCTGATCCATTGAACCACATTAATCGAATAGACCCAGTATGATCTGCAAGCGTAGCAGTTAAAAAATTGCCACGTTTCATTTTCCTTAAGTTGACTGACTTAACTCTTCCTATGATATTTACTTCATTGTCTATTTTAATATCACCGATGACCTGAAGCGATGTTCTATCTAGATATTTTCTTGGGAAATAATATAATAAATCTTTTATTGTAACAATATCAAGAGACTCTAAAACTTTAGCTCTTCTTGGGCCAACACCCTTAATATATTGAATAGGAGTTTCTAATAAATTAGAAGGATTATTCAATTCCATAAATGGACATTACTTCCATTCTTTTCTATAGGTATATGTAATAAGTTCTGAGCTATCAGGCTCAATTTCTAGTGGGAAATAAATAGTAGATGCATCTTCTTTTATATACATACTTGAAGATTCTTTAATAACCCAATCTCCAAAAATCTTCTCAACTGCTTTAACTTTTATAGACGTATTGGAAGTATTAACTATTTGAATTGATATGGTTGATTCTTCGCTATTATTTTGACGATCAAAATTTAGAATTCGACGTTTACCTATAATATCAAATGCTTTTCCTGCGTCTAGCGCAGCGCTGCCACCTTTATACAATGCAGATAAATTATTTTTACCAATAAAAGATAAAGCACCATCGATATCTTTTTCATAAAGATATATAACACCAGAAGGTAATGGTAGCTCTAGATTATTTTCTTTCGAATTTTCAAATGAAATTTCAATACTTAATGGTTCATCTTTTTGATCTTGTTCAGAGTTTTCAAAGATATATTTCTTATCATAATCTATTAATAATTCATCTAGCAAAGGAAATTGAATAGTCTCTAAAGCTTTTAAATTCAAGTTGCTACCTAAATTAAAAATATAAAAATCTCCTAATGTATCTGTTTTGTCGGACATACCTCCTCGAGAAGCAACCATGCCCATATTTTGGGATCTTTTATTATTGCCTATTGGGACTAAACCTTCTACAACTTTTATATCAACCCCTAAGAGGTTCATATTGGAGCTATTTACTACTTCAGCACTAATACTTAAGGCTGCACTAGCATCAGAGTTACTTAGTTGTAATTTATAGATAGGTTTCCAACTAAATCCTGAAGTTAAATAGGTCAATTCTGCTGTAATATTTTCTAACCCTTCAGAAAAAATTTCCCATGAAATCTGTGGAGTAAATTTATTTTGAACTTGTGATGACTTCAGCGCAATATATTCAACCCTAGATCGTTGAAAAATAACAAGTCCCTTATTTGTATTAATAGATACAGCAGAAGAATTATAATCTAATAAAGCTCCTTGAACTGCTGAATCATTTATTGGCTTAACCTCTACTAATGATCCGATATTTTTTTTCAGATAAGCATCCGTAGAATAAAAGTTTTTATTTAGTGTTTGTGATTTTACTTCTACCCCTTCAATATTTAAAAAAGGTGAATCAAATATAATATTTGGAGAAAGATTATTAAAAGATGTAAGATTTTTTCCATCATTCAAGTTCCATAAAATTGGTTCTTTTATGATAGCAAAACTATCTTTATATATAGTTAAAGTCCTATTATTCTCAACTGATTCTACTTCTTGAGCAAAAAGAATATTTATTGCAAATAATGCTATTAATAATTTTTTCATTTTAACATCTCAATATTGGCAATTATTTTTTCTCTTTCAATAATAAAATCATCTAATTTACTTTTTTCATGATTTACAATTTTTTCAGGTGCTTTATCTGTAAATGCCTTATTGCTTAGTTTTGTTTCAATTCCTTTTATAAAACCATCTATCTCTTCTAATCTTTTGTTCAGTTTTAATATTTCTTCTTCTGGATTGACTAGGTCTCCTAATGGAATATATACAACACAATTTTTACATATACCAACTGCAGATTGGTCAGGTTTATCTAGATTCACTTCAATATTAAGGCTTTCTAGATTTGTTAAAGACATAATCATGCTCTTTAAGTCATCAAATAATGACTTGTCTGAAGAATCTCTAATTGATATCAATGCATCAATCTTCTTTGTAGGAGGAACATTCAGTTCTGATCTAATGGTACGAATAGAAACAACAATTTCTTTTAAAGATGTAACTCTGTCTTCGTTATATGGAAGACCTTCTGCCCTCATTTTTGGCCAAGAGGAAACAATGATATCTTTGTCATCTCTATTTTTTAAGTAACTCCAAATTTCTTCAGTAATAAATGGGGAAATAGGATGTAATATTAATAAAACTTTCTTTAATATGTCTCTTGCAAGAAGGAACGTATTATTTTTTTCTAATTGATCTGAGCTATTAAATTTAATTTTAGCAATCTCAATATACCAATTACAGAATTCATTCCATGTAAAATCATAAATTACCTTTATTGCTTCATTAAATTGGTAATTGCTATAATGCATATTCACTTTCTCAAGGGTGGTATCTAATTTTGATAGTATCCATTTATCATAATTATCTAATGAATCTTGATCTATTGTTTCGTTAAAATCATCATCATGATTAATCATAATAAATCTGCTAGCGTTCCAAATCTTATTCATAAAATTTCTACCTATTTCTAAGCTATTTTCAGAGAAATAAACATCTGACCCTTGAGGAGACATTAACATAATTGAAAATCTAGTAGCATCAGTTCCATATTTTTCAAATAATTCTATAGGATCTGGTGAATTCCCAAGTGATTTGCTCAATTTTCTTCCCGTACTGTCTCGTAAAATACTCGTAAAATAAACATCCTTAAATGGAATCTCATCTAAGAATTCTATTCCAGAAATAATCATTCGTGCTACCCAAAAGAATATGATATCTGGACCAGTAACTAGTATATCGGTTGGATAATATTGTTTTACCAATTTTTCATTATCAGGCCAACCATGAACTCCAAATGGCCATAACCATGAACTAAACCAAGTATCTAAAACATCTTCGTCTTGTTCCCAGTTTTCAATATCTTCTGGTGGTGCTATAGACACATACCAATTTTCTTTTTTACTATGGTCAGATCCTTTTTTATACCATACTGGAATACGATGTCCCCAATATAATTGACGACTAATACACCAATCTTGAATATTATCCATCCAATGATCATATGTTTTTACCCAATGATTTGGATAAAATTTTATTTCACCTGACTTAACAACTTCTGTAGCGGGTTTTGCTAATTCTTTCATCTTCAAAAACCACTGATTTGATAGGTAATATTCTATTGGAACATCACCTCGTTCAGAATATCCGACTTTATGAAGATAATCTTCTTCTTTTAATAATGAACCCTCTATCTCTAAATCCTTTATAATCTGCTTTCTAGCTTTTTCTCGAGTAAGGCCAACATACTTATCAGGAGCATTAGAATTGATTGATCCATCTGGGTTCATGATATTTAACATATCAAGAGAATGGGACATACCAACATTATAATCATTTGGATCATGTGCTGGTGTTATCTTAACGCAACCAGTACCAAATTCAGGATCAACCATCTCATCAGCAATAATTGGAATAGTCTTATTGACAAGAGGTAGTACTGCATTCTTACCAATTAAGTCTTTAAATCGTTTATCTGAAGGATTCACTGCTATAGCAGTATCACCAAGCATTGTTTCTGGTCTAGTAGTAGCAATTTCAACAAATGAATCAGAATCTTCAATTGGATACTTTATATACCATAATTTTCCTTGAACTTCTTTGAAGATAACTTCTTCATCACTTAAAGCAGTTTGAGACTTTGGACACCAGTTTACTAGTCTTGTTCCTTTGTGAATAAGTCCTTTATCATACAATCTTACAAATGATTCTAATACTGCATTAGAATATTCTTCATCCATAGTAAAGGCTAGCTTATCCCAGTCACATGAAAGACCTAATTTTTGTTGTTGCTCAAGAATAATTCCACCATATTTTTCTTTCCATTCCCATGCGTGTTTTAAAAAATCTTCTCTTGAGATATCTTTTTTATCAATGCCTTTTTCTTGAAGCATTTTTGCTACTTTTGATTCAGTTGCAATGGACGCATGATCGGTACCAGGTACCCAACAAGCATTTTTTCCTTCCATTCTTGCTTTTCGTATTAGGATATCTTGTATTGTATTATTTAATACATGCCCCATTGTTAATTTTCCAGTCACATTGGGTGGAGGAATAACAATAGTATAATTATTATCAGAAGGTTGACTAGAGAAATAGTCTTTTTCTAACCAATATTTATACCATCTATCTTCTAAATTAGAAGGAGAATATTTTTTATCTAATAATTTCATTTTAAAAAATCTTTTAAAGTTTGAATTAAATCATTTACTTCATTTTCTGTCTTTGCTTCAGCAAAAATTCTTATTATTGGTTCAGTATTAGACTTTCTAATATGAATCCACTTATCGGACCAACTAAATTTAATTCCATCCTCTGTATTAATTTCGTCACAATCGAATAGAGTAGCAAGACTATCAAAATCTATAGAATTATCTATGTTAATTTTATCTTTGATAAATATATATGAAGGAATTTCAGCAATAATCTCATGAAGAGATTTGTTATCTCTTGATAAAAGATTCAATATCATTGCAGTAGCAACTAAAGAATCTCTACCGAGATGTACTTCTTTTAAAATTACCCCTCCATTTCCTTCTCCCCCAATTAAAATATTTAACTCTTTCATCTTCTCAACAACATGAGCTTCACCAATTTTAGTTCTAATTGAACCTGATGATATATCATCAATCATTCGAGATGTAGACAAATTTGTTATTATCATACTGTCTTGATAGTTAATAAAATTTTTAAATGATAAGGCTAAAGTATACTCTTCTCCAATAGCATAACCTTTGTTAGAAACAATAGAAAGTCTGTCTCCATCTGGGTCAGTGGCAAATCCAATATCTGCTCCAACCTCTAATACTTTTTCTTCTAAATTATTTAAATTTTCTGCAAGAGGCTCAGCTACTCTGGTGAAATTACCGTCTCCATTACAATTAATTGTTGTTACATGACACCCCAAATCTTCACATAGTTTTGGTAGAATTGTAGATCCTGCTCCATTTACTGCATCCACTACTACTTTAAACTGCTTAGAAGCAATACTTTTAGAATCAATACATGTTGCATCAATTACTTTTGCAATATGTTCTGCGTTCGCAGAATTATATTTTAATATTTCCCCTTTCTTTTCTGATTGATTTAAATGAATCTTATTATCAACAGATGCAAATAATGCATTGCATTGATCTGGAGATAAAAAGGTTCCATCTTTTTGAAGGAATTTTAATCCATTATATTCAGATGGATTATGACTAGCTGTAATTACAATTCCCCCGTCATATTTATTTTTTTCTGTCATTAACTGCATAGTAGGTGTTGTTGCGAGGTCACAATTATCAACATTAACTCCATAATTAGTTAAAGCATTAATAACCCATTGTGCAATATCCTTACCTGAAGCCCTACCATCTCTTCCGATAACACATGATGTAATATTTTGATTGGAAATAAACGAGGCAACATATTGATCAATCATTTCTGGACTGAAATCATCTTTTACAATACCTCTGAGTCCTGATGCACTTCTTATAAGCATATCGGAGATTAGAACATTTTTTGGAAAATAGAAAGAGGAGTTATTAGACTAATTATTGAATTTTGCTAGTCTGATAGCTCTGCGAATAGTTTGTTTTTTCGCAATTCTTTTTGTCACGCTTGGTTTTTCGTAAAAAGCTTTTCTTTTTACGTCTTTAAGAACGCCAGAACGTTCCCATTTCTTTTTGAAACGTCTTAACGCTCTTTCAAGCGATTCATTGTCTTTGATCTTTACTTCTATCATAGTGCGGAAACTTAACGATAAAAATGAGAAATGCCAATTATCATATAATATTATTAGATATGTCAATAAATTCGTCGACTGTTAATTGCTCTGGTCTCCTCGTAAAATCTATATTACACTTATCTGAGTCAATAGTTAGCGTTGACAATGAATTTCTTAACATTTTTCTTCTCTGATTAAAGGCCATTCTTACTACTTGGCTAAATTTTTTAACATTGACATTCTTTTGATCAAAATCTGATCTTTTTGTAATAGAAATAAATGCAGATTGTACTTTTGGTTTAGGAAGAAAAACATTCGGAGAAATAGAGAAGCAAATCTGAATATCAAAAAAAAGACTTGTCATAACAGTAACCCTACTATAGTCTTTGGTACCAATTGATGCCGTTAAACGTTGAGCAACCTCTTTTTGAACCATTAAGTATGCTCTATCCCAATGATTGAAGTGGTCAATAAGCCAGAAAATAATTGGAGAGGTAATATTATATGGAATATTACCTACAACTACAGGAGCATCAATCGATAAGCTCTCCAAATCCACCTTTAAAATATCTTGATTAATAATTTTCAATCCTGATAGTTTTTTATGAACCTTAAGCCTCTCAATCAAATCAGGATCTATCTCAACCATAGATAAGCTCTTTGCCACATCAACTAATTTTTCACTTAATGCACCCTGCCCTGGACCAATCTCTAACACATGTTCTGTATCTTTAATGTTAATGGTCTTAATAATTTTTTCTAGGAGATTGTTATCTACAAGAAAATTTTGTCCCCATTTTTTCTTAGCAAAAACCATTATATCTTAAAAAATGATTCAGCATTACTTGTTGTTTGACTTGCTATCTCTTCAAATTCAATATCTAATAAATCTGATATGAATAATGCTATATCTTTAACATACTTTGGTTCATTGGGTTTGCCTCGAAATGGCTGTGGAGCTAAAAAAGGACAATCTGTTTCTAACACAAAATCTTTTAATGCGATATTTTGAATTGCAGACTGATTAATAGAGTTTTTAAATGTAACATTACCTGAAAAAGATAGAAGGACATTTAAATCAATCAATTGTTCAGCAAAACTTAAATCGCTCGAATAACAATGTGCTATAGCTCTACTAAATGAATGTTGTTTAAGAATCTCGATAATATCATTGTCTGCATCACGATTATGAAATATAATCGGTAACGATAATGATTGAGCTAATTCCATCTGATCTATCATTACCTTTTCTTGAATTTTCTTTGGCGATATATTTCTGTAGTGATCGATTCCTATTTCCCCTATAGCAACTACTTTTTTACTGCTCAAAGCTAATGCTTCAAGATCTTTAAGGTAATCTTTGGTAACATCTTTAGAATCATGAGGATGGATACCCACTGCAGCATAAACATTCTTATATTTATTGGCTATTTCTACGGATTGTTTAGATGTATTTAAATCGGTTCCAATACATATAATCTTTGTAACACCATTTTCAGTTGCTTCATCTAAAACAGTATCCAGATTATTATACATCTGATCATAGTATAAATGAGCATGCGTATCAATCAATGTCATTGAACAATTCTCGGAAAAATTGGGTCTCCTTTAGAGATTTTATCACCAGGATTTAACATACCCCATTCTAATTTAGAATCCTTAGCTCCTAGTGCATCTAGAATCTCTTGAGACTTTTCTGGCATAACAGGAGAAAGCATGATGGCACCAACTCTTAGCGATTCTGCTGCATGATACAAAACATTCCCAGCTGACTCTTGATCTTCTTTAATCATTTTCCATGGTTGATGTTTTTCCATATAACCATTTACTGATCGTATAAATGTCATAATCTCATGGAGAAGTTTATCCATCTTAAACTGATCAAGATGTTCTTTTATATCAATAGATCTAAAACTTTTTGATAAGTCACTTTCTTTGCTTTGAAATTTTGGCATTTTATCATCAAAATTATTACTAATCAGAGTGCAAACTCGACTTACCAAGTTCCCTAAATCATTGGCCAAATCACTATTATACTTTTTAGTAAAAGAATCCATTGAGAATGTGGCGTCTAACCCTAAAACCATTTCACTCATTAAATAATATCTCACAGGATCAACACCAAATTCATCAATAAGCATTAAAGGATTGATAACATTCCCAAGAGATTTACTCATTTTCTCCTCATCAGTTAACCACCAACCATGCGCAAAAATAGCTTTTGGCATAGGCAGATTTAATGACATTAACATTGTAGGCCAGTATACTGAATGGGTAGTGAGAATATCTTTACCTATTAAGTGAACATCCGCAGGCCAGTGTAGTTTAAAATTTTTATTATCTTCAGAATATTTTGGAGCAGAGATATAGTTAATCAATGCATCAAACCATACATATGTTACATAATCTTTATCAAATGGTATTTCTATTCCCCATTCTAAGCGAGACTTTGGTCTAGAGATACATAAATCAGATAGTTCCTGCTTTAAAAAGCCTAATACTTCATTTTTCCTACTCTTAGGCTGTATAGAAAGTTGATCGCTTTCAATTTTTTTGATTAATTCTGATTGATATTTACTCATTTTAAAGAAGTAGTTTTTTTCTTTAATCTTTTTTGCTTCGCCAAAAAGGCCACTTTCTACTTCTTTTTCTGTAATAAACCTTTCTTCAGAAATTGAATACCATCCTTCATACTCATCTTGATAGATATCTCCATTTTGATATACTTCATTTAAAATGCCTTGTACAATTTTTGTATGTCGTTTTTCTGTAGTACGTATAAAGTCAGAATAATTAATGTTTAGTTTTTCCCATAGTTCTATAAACGCTGGAGCCATTGTATCACAATGCACTTCTGGAGTCACTTTATTTTTTTCTGCAGCTTGTTGCACCTTTAGTCCGTGCTCATCTAGTCCTGTTAGAAAAAAAGACTGTTCTCCTATAAGAGTTCTAAACCTTGATAAAGTATCTGCCAAAATAGTAGTATATGCATGACCTATGTGAGGTTTATCATTTACATAATAAATTGGCGTTGTGATATAATATTTTTTCATGTTCTAATTTAATGAGTTATGACTATTTATAATCATATTCATTATGGATAGTTTTGGAGCGCTATTTGCTTTTAAATTATTTAAGCAAATTTCAATTTCTTTTAATAAATCTAGTATGCTCAAATTTGAATTTTTTGATAAAAAATCTTCCCCTAAATCAGTGAAATTATTCCAATGAAATGGTAAAGAGATTGATTCTTGGATTAATAAAGTACATTCAAGCCATTTCTTGATAATGTTTAATTCAAAGTAAAATCTTTCTCTCTTGCTATTAAAGTTGAGTATCATATCCTCAGAAAACAATGAAACTGATTCTGGAGTGTGGTATTCAATAGCATCAATGTACTTATTAACAATCTCTAGAATAGATTCCTGTGAGTATTCATCAAGTAAATCTATTTTATCTAAGTTATTATTCGATAGAAATGATAAAACATCTGCATCAAAATTTTTCTTTCTATCTAAAAGATCATTAAGATTTTTTGATTCAATTCTTGGGATATTAATTGTTTGGCATCTTGATGAAATAGTAGGTACAACTTGATTAATTGATTCTGATACCAATAAAAATGAAGTATTGTTTGGTGGTTCCTCTAAAATTTTTAATAGAGCATTGGCAGACTCAGCTGATCCTTCAGATAAAGCATGTGCATCAAAAATAATCACCACTTTTCTACGATCAGATTTAAAAAAGATATTTTTCTTTAGATTTTTTAAAACATTAATAGGAAT
>JAYZIW010000073.1:0-5126 GCA_036165075.1 Fidelibacterota bacterium
TTTCTATCTCCTGAATGCATTCTAAATGTCCTGGTAGGAGAAAATTCTCCCAACTTATGACCAACCATATTTTCTGTAATAAATACAGGTATAAATTTATTTCCATTATGTACAGCAAAAGTATGTCCAACAAAATCTGGTACAATTACAGAATTTCTTGCCCATGTCTTAATAACAGTTTTCTTTGTTGACTCATTCATTTTATCAACTTTTTTTAATAGCTTGATATCAATATGAGGTCCTTTTCTAATAGATCTAGACATTTAATCATTTCTCCTTTTTACTATTAGAGCATTTGACTTTTTCTTTTTCTTTCTAGTTTTAAAACCTTTAGTAGGTTGACCCCAAGGAGAGACTGGGTGTCTTCCACCTGAACTCTTACCTTCTCCACCACCATGAGGGTGATCAACAGGGTTCATTGCTACGCCTCTGACTTTAGGGCGCTTTCCAAGCCATCTTGATCGACCTGCTTTACCTGAACGTACTAATTCATGCTGCTTATTACCAACTACACCAATTGTAGCCAAACATTTTTCTGGAACCATTCTTACTTCTCCAGATGGCATTTTTAAAGTTACATACGCATTGTCATGAGCCATAACTTGTACATATGCTCCTGCACTTCTAGCCATTTGTGCTCCTTTACCAGGAGTTAACTCTATATTGTGCACAAATTGACCTGATGGAATATTTCTTAATTGCATAGTATTCCCGTTTTTCAGTGCTGCTTTTTCTGCAGAAATTACTATATCTCCAACTTTCAATCCGTCTGGCTGTATGATATATCTTTTCTCTCCATCTGAGTAGTGGATTAAAGCAATAAATGCACTTCTATTTGGATCATATTCAATAGTTGCAACCTTACCCTCGATATTAAACTTATTTCTTTTAAAATCAATAACCCTATAACTACGCTTATGTCCACCACCTCTTCTGCGAGAAGTAATACGACCTCTATTATTTCTACCGCCTGTCTTATTTAACTTTCTAACCAATGATTTTTCAGGTTTACTAGTAGTAATTTCAGAAAAATCTGGTCTAGAAGTAAATCTTGACGCTGGAGTAACTGGTTTTAATTGTCTTATTGCCATAATCTATATTTATACACTAAATAAATCTATATTGTATCCCTCTACAAGAGTTACAATAGCTCTTTTCTTTAGCTTTGTATATCCATTTGTTCTAATTGTTCTTCCATTGCTTTTTACGGTCATCTGTTTAGCTTTTCCTTTTCTATTACTCACAGCAACTTTAAGCACTTTAACTTTAAATTTTTCTTCCACTGCCTTTTTAATCTCAATCTTGTTCACATCAACAGGTACTTCAAATGCGTACTTATTCTCACTCTCTTGAAGAGATGTCATTTTTTCAGTCACTACTGGACGAATTAAAATTTGTGAAAAATGATTCATACTTATTTCTTATCTCCAAATCTTTCTGATATTAAAGTAAGCGCATTTGCATCTAACAATAAGGTGTCGTTATTAAGTAAGTCTGCCACAGAACATGATGATGCTTTCACAACATTTACATTTTCGACATTTCTTGATGCTAGCTCTAGATTTTTATCTACTTCAGATACTACAATTGTCATTTTATTACCACTTAAACTATTAGACCCTAAGAATGAAACAAAATCTCTTGTTTTGTTTGTTTCTAGCTCTATTGAATCGATCACTTTTAAAGCATCATTTTTTACCTTTTCTGATAAAACGCATTTGAAAGCTAATTTTTTTGTTTTGGCGTTTACTTTCTTGAAATAATATGCTGGGCTAGGACCAAAAATTACACCACCACCTCTATTGAGAGGAGATCTGCTTGTACCTTGTCTAGCATTACCAGTACCTTTTTGCTTAAATGGTTTTCTACCACCACCAGAGACCAAAGATCTATTTTTTGTAGACCTTGTTCCTTGTCTTGCATTGGTTAATTCTGCTATCACGCACTGATATACAGCTTGATCATTCATAGGAACCTTAAATACTGAATCATTTAAGCTATAATCTTTACTACTATTTATTGATTTAATTTTCATTTTTTCAGAATAAACACTGGTGCATTGTTTGCTCCAGGAATAGCTCCTTTAACGTATAATAAATTATTTTCTTTATCAATATCAACAATCTCAAGGTTTTGTACAGTAACATTTCCAGAACCTTTTCTACCTGCCATTTTCATCCCTTTGAATACCCTTGAAGGCCAAGATGCCTGCCCAATAGAACCAGGCGCTCTTTCGGTATGCTTATTACCATGAGTAGCGTCTTGTCTTGCAAAGTTGTGTCTTTTAATAACACCAGCAAACCCTTTACCTTTAGATTTTGATTTTACATCAACAATCTCTCCGATATTAAAAATTGAAGCATCAAATTTTTGACCTAATTTGTATTCAAATGTGTCAATTGACTGAAATTCAGCTAAAACTTTAGCACTTTCAATATCTGCTTTTTTAAGATGTCCTGCTGTAGGTTTATTAGTATTTCTCTTTGATTTTTCACCAAAAGCCAATTGAATAGAATCGTATCCATCTGTATCTGTTGTCTTAATCTGAGATACAACACATGGACCAGCTTGAACTAAAGTAACTGGAATGACATGACCTTCTTCATTGAAGATTTGCGACATTTTAACTTTTTTACCTATTAATCCGTACATTATTATCCTCTAATCTCGATATCTACACCAGATGGTAAATCTAGCTTCATTAAAGATTCAACAGTCTTAGGAGTTGAATTCACAATATCTACAACTCTCTTATGTACTTTTGTCTGAAATTGTTCACGTGATTTCTTGTCAATAAATGGCGATCTCAGTACTGTATAAACTGTTCTCTTAGTTGGCATAGGAATTGGTCCAGAAATAATTGCACCTGTAGACTTAGCTGTTCTAATAATTTTCTCAGCAGATTTGTCTAGAAGTTTATGGTCATAAGCTTTTAATGATATTCTAATTAAATCTTTTGCCATTACTATTATTCTCCGCCTTGTGATTGTGATTTCATTAATTTTTCTTCAACTGAAGCAGGTACTTTAGCATACTCCTGAAAATCCATATGGAAATTTGCTCTACCTTGAGAGAGAGATCTTAAATCTGTTGCATAGCCAAACATTTCACTCAATGGCACAGCTGCTTTAATACTCTGATTAGCGCCTTGCTGTTCCATATTTTCAACCTTACCTCTTCTGGAATTAATATCTCCAATTACATCTCCAAGATAATCATCTGGAGTAGTTGCTTCTACCGCCATAATTGGCTCCATTAAGATAGGATTTGCCTGTTTACAAGCAGTTTTAATTGCTCGTGAACCAGCTACCTTAAAAGCAATCTCTGAAGAGTCTACGTCATGATAAGAACCATATACAAGCTCTACCTCAACGTCTGGAATAGGATATCCATGCAATACTCCATTCTGTAATTGCTCTTGAATACCAGCATCTACTGCAGGAATGTATTCTCTCGGAATAACTCCACCGACAATCTTATTTACAAATTTATATCCAGCGCCTTGCTCTGTTGGCTTAACGTTTATTACAACATGACCATATTGACCGCGACCTCCAGATTGACGAACAAACTTTTCATCAATTTTCTCAACTGACTTTTGAATTGCTTCTCTAAATGAAACTTGAGGTTTTCCAACATTAGCATTGACATTAAATTCTCTCTTTAGTCTATCAATAATGATTTCTAAATGAACTTCTCCCATACCTGATATTACTGTTTGACCAGTCTCGCTATCAACTTTTACTTGGAAAGTAGGATCTTCCTCACTCAATTTATTCATACCTTTAGCTAGTTGGTCTTGATCACTCTTTGATACAGGTTCAATTGAAACTGCTACAACAGGATCTGGAAACTCCATTGATTCTAATGTTATATCACCTTTTTCTGATAAAGTATGTCCAGTTCTAACATCTTTTAACCCAATAACTGCTACAATCTCACCCGCTTTTGCTTCTTCTAATTCGTCTCTCTTGTTCGCATGCATCTGCAAAATTCTTGAAATTCGTTGTTTATCTCCGGTATTTGAATTGATACAGAAGGATCCTTTTTTAAGTATACCAGAATACACTCTAATATAAGTCAGTTTACCAACGAAAGGATCTGTAGCAATTTTGAATGCAAGAGCAGTAAATGAGCCTTCTGTAGAATTTTTAATAGCAACTTTATTTTCTGGATCATCAACCGAAGAACCTTCAATGCTTTCTACATCTACAGGAGATGGTAAAAAATCAATAACAGCGTCTAAAACTCTCTGTACTCCTTTATTTTTAAAAGCTGATCCGCATAAAGTTGGAACAAAAGCACTATCCAAACAACCCTTCTTTAGAGCTTCTTTAATTTCCTCAGAAGATATTTCTTCTTCGTTTAAATATTTTTCCATTAAAGCATCATCAAAACTAGCAACTTCTTCAATTAAGAAATTTCTCCATTTGTTTGCATCTGTTAATAATTCTTCTGGTATATCAATATATTCAAATTCAGCTCCTTGGCTACTTTCATTGTATTCTATAGCTTTCATATTAGTTAAGTCTATAATACCTCTGAAAGTTTCTCCTGCACCAATAGGTAGTGCAATAGGTAGCGGTTTAGTGCCTAAGCGCTTCTTCATTGTGTCAATAGCATTATAAAAATCTGCACCTGTTCTGTCCATTTTGTTAATAAATGCAATTCTAGGTACATTATATTTTGTTGCTTGTCTCCAAACTGTTTCACTTTGAGGTTCTACTCCAGCAACAGCGCAGAATACTGCAACAGCTCCATCAAGAACTCTTAATGATCTTTCTACTTCCATAGTAAAATCAACGTGACCTGGTGTGTCAATTAAATTGACACGATTCTTATCCCAATAAAAAGTTGTAGCAGCTGAAGTAATTGTAATCCCTCTTTCTTGTTCCTGTTCCATCCAGTCCATAGTAGCAGCTCCATCATGTACCTCACCAATTTTGTGAGTTTTACCAGCATAATATAACATTCTCTCAGTTAGAGTAGTTTTACCAGCATCTACGTGAGCCATAATACCAATATTTCTGACAATATTTAAATCAGTAGACATAGTTATCTTCCTCTCCCAAAGTGAGCGAAAGCTTTATTTGCTTCTGCCATACGATGTGTGTCTTCTTTCTTTT
>JAYZIW010000074.1:0-15036 GCA_036165075.1 Fidelibacterota bacterium
ATTTAATAGTAAATTAAGAGGAATTTATGACTGAGAAAAAACAGAACTATCTTACCCATCCCAAAGGGATTATGTCATGGCTTTTAACTTTGGATCATAAGCGTATTGGCCTGATGTATTTAGTGGGTGGTATTATATTTTTCTTTATTGGTGGATTGTTAGCGTTAGGAATGCGACTGGAATTAGCTGCTCCTGGCAATGATTTCATGTCAAGTGACACATATAATAATATCTATACTTTACATGGCGCAATCATGATTTTCTTGTTTATTATCCCAGCTATTCCTGGTGCATTGGGGAATATTTTATTACCGCTCATGCTTGGTGCAAAAGATGTGGCTTTCCCTCGGTTAAATCTAGCTAGTTTTTACCTATATACCATAGGAGCACTATTTGCTGTATACACAATTATCTCTGGTGGAGTTGATACTGGTTGGACATTTTATACACCATATTCGACCCAAAGCACTTCCAATGTTATACCAATGACAATGGGAATCTTTATTATTGGATTTTCATCTATCTTAACGGGTTTAAACTTTATTGCCACAGTACATAAAATGAGAATACCTGGATTGACTTGGTATAAACTTCCTCTGTTTGTTTGGGCATTATATGGAACATCCTTAGTGCAGATTACAGCTACACCAGTAATTGCAATCACAATGGTATTGCTAATGCTGGAAAGATTTTTAGGAATTGGAATTTTTGATCCTGCGCTTGGAGGAGATCCTGTATTATATCAACATTTCTTTTGGTTCTACTCTCATCCAGCAGTATATATTATGATTTTACCTGCATTTGGTATTATCAGTGAAATTATTCCAGTTCACTCAAGAAAAAAAGTTTGGGGATATAAATTCATTGCATACTCTACGCTATCCATTGCATTTATTGGATTTTTAGTATGGGGACACCACATGTTTACTTCTGGACAGTCAGTATTCTCTCAAATAGTATTCTCTTTCATTACTTATTTTGTTGGTATCCCTACAGGGGTTAAGATCTTTAGTTGGATTTTAACGATGTATAAGGGACAGGTTTCATTTACACCTCCAATGATGTATGCTTTATCATTCTTATTCTTATTTACAATCGGAGGTTTAACAGGAATTTTTCTAGGTGCTGTTGCGCTAGATATCCACTTACATGATACTTATTTTGTAGTTGCTCACTTTCATTATGTAATGCAAGGTGGTACAATTGTTGCATTTTTGGGTGGACTGCATCATTGGTGGCCAAAATCATTTGGTGCAATGTATAATCAGACAATTGCAAATATCTGTGCAATTGGAGTGTTTCTAGGATTTAATGGTACATTCTTCCCTCAATTTTTATTAGGACTAAGAGGTATGCCAAGACGATATGCTACCTACGATGAACAATTTGTAGAACTGCATAGTTATTCAACTTTTTGGTCAGGTATATTAGGTATATCAATTTTCTTGGCTGTATTAAATCTAATGTGGTCATTAAGAAAGAGTAATAAGCTTGATGCTGGCACCAACCCTTGGGGTGCTATGACATTAGAATGGACGCATACTACATCTCCTCCGCATCCACATAATTTTGAAGAAGATCCTGTTTTAGAGCATGGACCTTATGATTATGATAAAGTAATTATAGAACCAACACTTAAAAAATGAGCCACGACAATTCATCACCTGATTTTCTACAACATCATTTTCATGATGTTAATCAGCAATATGAAACTTCAAAACTTGGAATGTGGGCATTTATTCTTACTGAAGTTCTAACATTTGGTGGATTATTTGTTGCGTATACTATATATCGTTCTTGGTATCCTGAAATGTTTGTTGGTGCAAATCTTCTATTAGATGTTAATAAGGGATTACTAAATACTGTTGTTTTAATCACTAGTTCTTTAACGATGGCTCTTGCAATATGGGCAATCCAAAAGAAGAACAAAAAACTATCATTACTAATGCTTATTGCAACATTTGTATTTGCATTTATGTTTTTAGGAATTAAATACTTAGAATATTCTCATAAGTTTGAAGTTGGTCAATTGCCAGGAGAATATTATAGCTATATGGGACCAGAAATTGCTCATATTAATAATCCACATATTTTCTTTAGTATCTATTTTATTATGACAGGATTACATGGATTACATGTTGCAATTGGTATGGGATTAATTGCTTGGTTAATTTATGCAACTGCAAAGGGTAATTTACATTCTGAGTATTATACTCCAATGGAAATGATTGGTATTTTTTGGCACTTGGTAGACTTAATATGGATATATTTATTTCCATTATTTTATTTAATATAGGAGAATTATGTCTGAACATCATATAACACCATTAAGAACATATTTAATCATTGCGGCGACGTTGCTTTTTCTTTCAGCCGTTACAGTTTGGGTGTCTTATTTTGATTTTGGACCATTCAATATTATTATTGCTATGGGTGTTGCATCATTGAAAGCTACTTTGGTAGCATTGTTCTTTATGCATCTTTTATGGGATGATAAGAAAAATATGACAATCTTTGTTATGTCTTTAATGTTTTTAGCAATATTTATTGTCATTACTCTCTTAGATACCGATTTTAGAGGAAAAGTCAATCCTGAGATGGAATATCCTATCAATAAGCGCGCTGCTTTTTACGATTCTTTACCTCTAACAGATACACATGGACATCCAGTTGATGAGCATGAATCTGATCATCATGAAGGGGATGAGGATCACCACTAAATGAAAAAACAGCTTTTTTTTCAATCTGCTGTTGTTTCAACAATCCTATCTTATCTCTTAATCTTTGTTGGAGGACTAGTGCGTGTATCAGGTTCTGGAATGGGATGTCCTGATTGGCCTAGATGTTTTGGAAGATGGATACCACCTACTAATATTGATCAAATTCCCTCTCACATCGATCCAACATCATTTAATATCGTATTAGCTTGGATAGAGTATGGAAATCGTTCTCTTGGAGTGATAGTAGGTTTCTCAATTATTATATTGAATGTGATCGCAATATACTATTTTCGGAAAGAATTAAAGCTACTATTAGCATCAATTTTATCTTTGATTCTAGTAGGTGCAAATGGAGGACTAGGCGCTCTTGTAGTTTCTTCAGTTTTAAATCCTTTCCTTGTTAGTTTACATATGATATTAGCATTGATATTGGTTTCTGTATTAAGCTATGCATGTATTGAATCGTATAAGGGTATACATCCAGAGAAATTCAAAGATATACAAGTCAATAGAAGGCTCTTAAACAGTTTAATTATTTTTTGGGTATTAATTTTTATAGAAATTCTTTTGGGCACTGGAATTAGAACAAATCTTGAACTGGTTTCTATTGAAAATCCTCTCTTATCAAAAGGAGAATTATTAAATGCATTAGATTCATATAAATATTTACACTCTGTTTTAGGATTCTCATTACTTTTTTTAAGCATTTATATCTACTTAAAGCTCAGAGATTACAAACTCTATATTGTACGATTTTTAGCCGCATTTACTCTTGCTATGATTATAGTACAAATTTTCTTAGGTGAAATGATGATTTTTTTTGAACTGCCTCAATTAACAAGACTCTTTCATACATGGGGTTCATCTTGGCTTGTTGGTGTAATAATTATATTGTATAATTGCATCAGTAATGAATACGCTAAATAAAAAGCTAATAATTGCATTTTTCTCAGTTTTGATTTTAGGACTGATAGGCTTATTTACTATAGATAAAGCGACTGAGTCTAGAATGAATAATCTGCCTGTGATATCTAAGGTGCCCGACTTCCAGTTAGACAATTTTGATGGTACATCATTTACAGAAAAAAAATTAGATAACAAGATTACTGTTGCCAGTTTTATTTTCACTCAATGTGATGGGGCATGTCCAATTATGTCAACAAATATAGGCACATTACAAAAAAGATTTTCAGATTCAGATGAGTTACAGTTTATTTCTATAACTACAGATCCTGATTATGACTCAAAGAGCGTATTACAAGATTTTTCAGATAAATATAGTGACAAAGATAACTGGTTTTTCCTAAGAGGAGATATTGGTGATGTGATTACGCTAGCAGAAGATGGCTTCTTTTTGTCTGCTGACTTACTTCCTGTTGGACATTCTACCAGATTAGTTTTAATTGATCATAATAGAAATATTAGGAAATACTATGAGGGAACTGTTGATGCTAATATACTAGAATTGCAGTATGATATTGTGACTCTTATTAATCAAGGATAACATGATTAAAAATTTAATCGAATTAACAAAGATTAGAATTGGATTCTTAGTTCTTACTACCACTATTATTGGATTTTATCTTGGATCAGAGGGAAATTTCTCATCATCCTTATTGCTTTATACTATTATAGGGACCCTATGTTCTTCAACAGGAGGTTCAATAATAAATAATGTTATTGAAGTCGAATCTGATAAGAAAATGGATCGTACAAAAGATAGAGTCCTTCCAACGAAAAAAATATCATTACAGGTTGCATTATTCTTAGGACTATTATTTATAGTATTGGGAATATCCACTTTATATCTGAAGGTCAATACACTGACTGCTATCTTATCTGCCTTAACAATTATACTGTATTTATTTGTTTATACACCTCTAAAGCGAGTGTCATGGATAAACACTTCTATTGGAGCTATTCCTGGTGCAATACCACCTCTTGGAGGGTGGACAGCAGCTACCAATAGCTTAGATTGGGGTGGAATAGCATTATTCCTTATCTTATTTTTTTGGCAACACCCTCATTTCTATGCAATCGCTTTTATGTATAAAGATGATTACCAAAAAGCAGGACTAAAGATGTTGCCAGTGATTAACAATGGAGTAAAAAAGACTGTTCTCCATATTTTCATACATGCGCTTATATTAATTCCTATCTCTACATTACCATTTTTTCTAATAGAACAGACAGGAAGAGTGTATTTTGTAGGATCTTATATATTAAGTAACATCTACATGCTACTTTGCCTTCCATTTATATTGGAACATTCATATGATAATGCAAAATTGATTTTCAAAACATCAATTTACTATTTCCCATTACTATTTTTTCTGATATTGGCTGATTTAAGAATCTAGTTTTGCAATTCTTTGCTGGTGCCTACCACCTTCAAATTGAATGCTTAGCCATTTTGCGATTAGATCTATTGCGTGTTCTGGCTCAATAAATCGTGAACCAAATGATAAAACATTAGCATTATTATGCAATCTTGATAGTTCTATAATTTGATCTGGACCACCATAAAATACCGCTGCTCTTACACCTTTAAATCTATTAGCTGCCATTGCTTCGCCTTGTCCTGATCCTCCAAAAATAATTCCCATAGTATTATTATTCTCTGATATAAACTTTGCTGCAGGGTTAATAAAATCAGGGTAGTCATCTGTAGACTCATATTCAAATGCTCCAAAATCTTTGACATCATAATTAAGATCTAATAAATATTTTTTTACAGATTCTTTGAGTTCAAACCCTGCATGATCAGTAGCCAAAACAATTCTTATATTATTCACTTAGATATTCCTCTATCTTATTTTTAATATTTTCTTTTGTAAAATTAAAGTGTTGTGCGACATCAGTACCTGGAGCAGATAATCCAAAATTATCAACACCAATTTTTAACCCATCTTTTCCGACAAATTTTTCCCATCCTAATGTTGTTCCTGCTTCAATTGAAATCCTTTTTTTGCAGCCAGTGGTAAAGATATCATTTTTATAGTTTTCTGATTGTTTTTCAAAAAGCTCCCAACATGGTATATTAACAATCTTTATATTATGATTTATTTCTTCTGCAATAGATAGTGCAAGATGTAGTTCTGAACCTGTTGTAAATATTATGGCATCAGGATTATCAGATTCTAATACTATATATGCTCCTTTTTTCACACCATTTCTAATAATATTTTTATCTAGAGCGCTTACAGGAAGTTTTTGTCTCGTTAGTAATATTGCGCTAGGATTATTTTCATTCTCCATGATTGTTTCGAAGCAAAAATGTGTTTCAATTGCATCTGATGGCCTAAAAACAAGCAAGTCAGGTATTAAACGTAGTGACATTATATGTTCAACAGGTTGATGAGTTGGCCCATCTTCTCCAACAAAGATAGAGTCGTGAGTGAATTCATACATAACATGTAATTTTTGGATAGCAGATAAACGTATTGCTGAACGCATATAATCGCTGAATACTAAGAATGTTCCTCCAAAAGGAAAAAAGCCTCCATATAAACTGATACCATTCATAATAGCACCCATCGGAAATTCTCTTACTCCAAATGGAATATTTCTTCCTCCTAAGTTTGATGCGGAAAAATCTCCATATGTATTAGCAAAATTTGTAGTACAGTTTGATCCATCAAGGTCTGCTGATCCTCCTACAATGGTAGGAATATGAGAAGCAAATTTGTCTAATGACATACCAAAAGCTTTTCTAGTAGCAATAACTTCACTAGGATTAAAATTCACTAAATCTATGTTTTTTAGCGATGAAGCTATATCAAATGCAGCATTATCTTGATTCAAACCTGATATAAGATCTTGAATAGATTTAAAGTTTCTTTGGAAATGGTCTTTGACTTCAGATGGGCAATAAAAAGATTCATTTTCTGGTATGCCTAGATTTTTTTTAGTAGCAATAATTTCTTCTGGACTAAATGGTGCCCCATGAGATTTGCTAGTATTTTCAAGAGTAGCACTTCCTTTGGCAATTGTTGTATTTCCAATAATAATACTTGGTAAATCAGATTTTTGAGCGTTTTCTATCGCTTTTCTTATCTCATCATGGTTATGACCATCTATCTCTTGCACATCCCAGTTCATAGATTTGAACAAATCTGTATAATTGGTAGAATCACAACGAGAAGTTTCACCCGCTATCTGTATATCATTTTTATCGTAGAACATTATTAATTGAGACAATTTCCAATGACCTGCTAGTGTTGCTGCGCCCAGAGCTATAGGCTCTTGTAAATCACCATCACCAGCTAATACATAAGTGTATTGTTTCCTGTCTGATAAAGATTTTGCATTGAGCATTCTTTCTGCTAATGCCATACCTGTTGCCATACCAACTCCTTGTCCTAATGGTCCAGTATTTGCATCTACTCCAGGAGTTTCAATTTCAGGATGGCCAGGTGTTCTGCTATTTAATTGTCGAAATTTTTTCAAATCTTCCATTGTGAGAATATCAGACAAGTAAAGTAACGTATATAATATCATGCATGCGTGTCCAGCTGATAAAACTAGACGATCTCTGGAATGCCAATCAGGATTATTTGAATCAAAGACAAGATATTCTGAATATAAGATATATGAGAAGTCTGCAAGAGACATAGGACCTCCAGGATGACCAGAATTTGCTTTTCTGACACTATCAATTACAAGTCCTTTTATAACATTTACAGCGAACTGATCTTGATCGCTTTTTTCCCAGTTATTAAATGTATCTAAATCTTTATAATTCATAGACTGTACATCTCATTAATTGTTTCAATTGGATTGTCTGATTTGAATACTTCAGACCCTGCTACTAATATATCTGTACCAGCATCGATTACTTCTTTTGCATTATGCATCTTAATACCCCCATCTACTTGAATAGCAATCTTATCTCTTATATTTTTTTCTTTTAATATCGCATCAATAGATGCAATTTTTTCAAATGTAGAAGGAATAAAACTTTGTCCACCAAAGCCAGGTTCAACTGACATAATAACTATGTAATCAATAAAGGATAAATATTTTTCTACAACTTTAAATGGAGTTTTTGGTTTAATTGCTATTCCACATCGCAGACCATTCTTTTTAATCATATTAATAATGATTTTAGGAGGAAATGTAAACCTTGGTTCTGTTGCTTCTATATGAAAAGATATAGCATCTGCACCGGCATTAATAAATGCAGGTACCATATCAAATGGATTGCTTACCATTAAGTGAACATCAAAGAAAAGATCTGAATGAGGCCTTATTGATTTAACCACATCAGGTCCAAAGGATAGATTGGGAACAAATTGCTGATCCATAATATCTAAATGAAGCCATTCTGCTTTTGATTCATTACATAGCTTTAATTCACTTTGCAAATTAGAGAAGTCTGCTGATAGTAAAGATGGTGCTATGATATGGTTGTTATTTTTATGCATTATGAGTGATAAATAAACTACATATTATTTATTTGCAAAAAAAAGGAATTGTTGAAATAGTTACATGTTTTTTTTAATTTTTGGACCGACTAGTCGGTTTATGAAACAAGAAAAGAAAAGAGATAAAAAAGATTTAATTATGTTATCTGCACTTCGTGTAATGTCTAAAAAAGGATATTACGGAAGTACGATGGATGATATCGTGCTAGAGTCAAAAATGAGTAAAGGCGCTATATACCATTATTATAAATCAAAAAAAGAAGTTTATCTGGGCGTAATTGAATCATTAGAAAATGAATATACAGAGTTATTTGCTCAGGTTAATAATGAGCCTACTACAGCGAAGACATTGAAGAAATTGTTTACAACTGTATCAAGTCAACTAAAAAAAGACCCTATTTTCTTTAAATCCTTTTCAACTTTCTGGTCAATTTCAAGGCATGATAAGGATTTTAGAAGAGCTATACAGCACATGTATGATCGTTTTCAGAAATTCATAGAGCTGATTATCATAAAAGGAATTGAAAACAAGGAAATCAAGAAAGATATTAATCCTAAAATTGCTTCTCTATCATTGGTGTTAAATTTAGAAGGAGTGTTTTGGTTTACTTTGTTTGAATCAAAGCATGTAAGCGCAGAAACTTATATAGATCAGATTTCAGATTATATTTTAAATATTTATACGTTAAATGAAGGGAAATAAAAAATGTCAGTAGATTTTAGTCAAATTAAAACAGGTGGTACATTTTTAACCACGACTGTTGGTACAAATAAGGTTTTTTGTAAAGAATCATTTTCTGAAGAAGAAAGAATGATTTATGAGGCAATGTGCGATTTCGCTATAAATGAATTATTGCCATTATCTCAAAGCGATCTAAATAAAAAGGATGAAAAACTTATTAGAAAACTTGTGGAGCAAATGGGTGAATTAGGTTTCTTAGGAATTGATGTTCCTGAAAAATACGGTGGATCAGAAATGACAAAAACTGGTATGTGTATTTTAGCTGAAGGAATCTCAATGAGCGGAAGTCCATCTTTCTGTACTGTTTGGAATGTGCAAACATCAATTGGTTCTCTTGGAATTATTTGGTATGGTAATGATGAGCAAAAGCAAAAATGGTTACCAGGTATTTGTTCTGGGAAAAAAATTGCAGCATTTGCTTTGACCGAACCTGAAGCTGGTTCTGATGCTACCAATTCCAAAACAATTGGTGTGCTTTCAGATGATGGCAAGCATTACATTTTGAATGGCCAGAAGATTTTCATTTCAAATGGTGCTTGGGCTGACACTTTTATAGTTGCTTGTAAAATAGATGGAAAGTTCTCTTCTATTGTAGTTGAAAAAGATACCCCTGGATTTGAGATAGGTAAAGAAGAAAAGAAAATGGGAATGGAAGGCTCTTCAACTGTTCCATTATACTTTACTGACTGTAAAGTGCCGGTAGAAAATTTGCTTGGTAAAGTGGGAGATGGTGCAGGACCTGCATTTTGCGGTCTAAATATCGGTCGATTCAAATTAGGAGCTTCTGCTATTGGAGGTATGATTTTAGGAATGAAGCATGCCACTGAATATGCCAAACAAAGAAAAGCTTTTGGTCAGTACATTTCTGATTTTGGATCTATACAGGAAAAATTAGCTTCTGCAGCTATTCTTACCTATACATTAGATAGTACATGTTATTCCGTTATTGGTAAGCAAACTGAAGCTATTAATGAGTTAGATAAAAATGATCCTGAATATTATATAAAGCAGGGTAATACAACAGAAAAATACATTGCAGAAAATTCTATCGTAAAAGTTTACGGAAGTGAATCTGCTGAACAATTAATCGATCATTGTTTCCAAATTTTTGGAGGTTATGGTTTTATTGAAGAGTACCCTATTGCTCAAGCTTATAGAGATAATAGAATCAACAAAATTTGGGAAGGAACAAATGAAATCAATAAAATGCTTTGTGGAAGAGCTATGATCACCAAAACTTTAAGTGGTGAAATTGGATTTAAAGAATATTTAGAAAAAGTTGATGGGGATTGTAGTAATGGTTTTGATATCGGTTATGATGGAGAATATAAAGATGAAGTTGAATGTATCGAAGCTTCTAAGGCTGTTTATGCGCTTTGTTTAAATGAATCATTGAGTAGGCATGGACAAGACATAGGAACTGAGCAAGTAATAATTGAGAACCTTGCCAATATTCTTATTTACTCTTATGTAGCTGATTCCACCTTATCAAGAGTAATGCAGAATAAAGATTTTTATATAACTAAAAATCAAATTGTTCCTGAGCTTTGCGCTAAAGTTTATACTGCAGAGCAAGGAATTAGAGTAATTGAGTATGCGAACAAGATTCTAAATAATATTTACAATGGTAATATTCCTGATGATTTAAATGCAAAGCTAGGCGTGCTAAATAAAAAGCTTTCTTTATCAACAGATACCATCGGTTTAAAGAAAATAATTGGAGAAAAAGTTGTTGAAGCTGGTGGTTATCCAGTTCAAAGCTTTTAAGGAGGAAAAAATGAGTAATAAAGCTGTAATTATTGATGGAGTAAGATCTCCAATCGGTACTAAAGGTAGTCCAATGATAGGTATGAGATCAGATGAGATTGCTGGTCAAGTAATCAAGGGTTTATTGGATAGAAACAAAGAATTGGATGTTAATTTAGTTGAAGATGTTTCTTTGGGATGTGCATTTCCAGAAGGTCCAACAGGTATGTTGGTTGCAAGAGGCGCATCTATTTTAGCTGGTATTCCAGAAACAGCTGCTGCTAATGTAATAAATAGATATTGTGGATCAGCTATGACATCACTTCATATGATAAGTTCTGCTATTGAAACAGGTGATATCGATGTAGGTATTGCTGGTGGAGTTGAAGATATGTTTACCATTCCTCAGGGAGGGTTTGCTCCAGACTTTAATGTGAAATTAGCTGAACAAGATTATTATATATCAATGGGAGAAGGTGCAGAACTTCTTGCGGATGAGTTAAATATTTCAAGAGAAGATCAAGAAGAATTTTCTTTTTCATCTCACGATAAAGCAGTAGCTGCACGCGAAGCCGGAAGATTTGACAATGAAATTGTACCAATAACTCTTGAAGATGGAACAATAATTGATAAAGATAGCGGTCCAAGAAATCCGGATAAAGATAAGATCAAATCTCTTAATCCTGCTTTTAGAGCTGATGGAACAGTTACAGCTGCAACCAGTAGTCCTTTTTCGATTGGAGCTTCAGCAATGTTAATCACAAGCGAAAAATTTGCAAACGATAATGGTTTAAAAATTAGAGCATATATTGAAGGCAGAGCAGTGGCTGGTGTTAATTGGAAAATGTTTGGTTCTGGTCCTATTCCAGCAACAGAAAAAGCTTTAGAAAAGACAGGATTATCAATGGATAATATTGATGTTATAGAGCTTAATGAAGCATTTGCTGCTCAAGCTTTGTATTGTATTAAAAAAGCAAACTGGGATATAAATAAGGTTAATATGAATGGTGGAGCAGTTGCTTTAGGGCATCCACTTGGAATTTCAGGAACAAGGATTATTACAACATTATTGAATGTTCTTGAACAGCAAGATAAATCAATGGGACTTGCAACTATGTGCGTTGGAACTGGTCAAGGTATCACAACAATTATAAAAAGGGATAAATAAATGGGAATTGAAATTAAAAAATGTGCTGTTCTTGGTGCAGGAGTTATGGGCGCTCAAATTGCAGGTCATATTGCAAATGCTGGAATACCTTCATTATTATTTGATATTAATGAGGAGCTTGCAAAAAAGGGTGTTGAAGGACTAACTAAATTAAAACCTGCTCCTTTATTCTCAAGTAAAAATACATCTTTAATTACAGCGTGTACATATGACAATGATTTAGAAAAACTCAAAGATTGTGATCTCATTATTGAAGCAGTAGCTGAAAAAATTGAAATTAAGCATTCTGTATACAAAAGTTTGCTACCTCATTTAAAGGATGATGCAATTTTAGCATCCAATACATCTGGAATTCCATTAGCTAACTTAGTTGAGGTATTACCTGAAGAGGTGCAAGCTAGATTTTTGATATCTCATTTTTTCAATCCTCCAAGATACTTAAGACTGTTAGAGTTGGTTAAAGGACCAAAAACTTCTGAAGATGTTTATGATACAGTCACAGAATTTGGTGAAACTACATTAGGTAAAGGTATTGTACATGCAAAAGATACTCCAGGTTTTATCGGAAATAGACTTATTAATGCAAATGGTAGACTTGTTATAGAAAAAGCATTAGAAATGGGATTATCTGTTGAAGACGTAGATGCACTTACCGGTACTTTGATAGGTAATGCAAAGAGTGCATATTTTAGAACCCAAGATATCGTTGGTTTAGATACAGCACTTAATGTTTCTAACAATATGTATGAAAGAGTTACAACAGAAAGTGAAGAAGAAAGAGAAAAATTTAAACCACACGAACTTTTAGTGAAGCTAGTCGAAGATGGAAGGCTGGGTCAAAAAACAGGTTCAGGATGGTATAAAAAAGAAGGAAAACAAATTTTATCTTTAGATTTTGACACTATGGAGTATACTCCTACTAAAAAGAGTAAATTTGACACGCTTAGAGTAGGAAAACCTATTAAAAATCTAACGAAAAGACTAAAAGCAATAACATTCTTAGATGATAAAGCAGCAAAATTTTTGTGGGAATGCAATGCTCCATTATTAATCTATACTGCAGAAATGATTCCAGAGATTGCAGATAGCATTATTGAGATTGATAACACTATGAAATGGGGCTTTACAAGAGATATTGGGATTTTTGATTCATGGGATGCAATTGGTGTTGAAAAATCTGTGAACAAAATGAAAGAAGAAAATAGAAAAGTTCCTTCATGGGTTGAAGAAATGTTAGCATCAGGTAGAAAGTCATTCTATGAAATTATTGATGGAGAATTAACATACTACTGTCCGGTGAATAAGAAAGTACTTGTTCATAAAACGAACAATAAAACTCTTAACTTGAATCTATTTAAGAATTCAAAGACTATGCTCAAAAGAGATTGGAGTGCTAGTATTTATGATGTTGGTGATGGAGTTTTAAATGTAGAGTTTCATTCGATTTTTGTTCCAGCCTTCAATCCAATTGATAGATCTATGGTTGGCATAGTAAAGCATGCATTAGATTTACTAGAAACAGGGAAGTATAAAGGTATGGTAATGGGTCATCAAGGAAAAAATTGGTCCGCTGGTGCTAATGTCAATGATTTTAAAATGGCTATTGATTCTGGAAATCTTCAAGTAATGGATGCAGGAGTTCAAGAAATGCAGGCAGTTACTCAAAGAATTAGACATTCAAAATATCCAGTAATTACATGTCCATTCAATTTTGCTTTAGGGGGAGGTTTTGAATTCTATGCTTGTTCTGCACACACTATTGCTGCTGGAGAGTTGTATGCTGGTCTTGTAGAAGCGATGCAAGGACTTATTCCAGGAGCAGGAGGTCATTTGAGAGTAATTCTTAATCTTCTTGAAAATAATGATGCAGATAATTTCAATATGAATATTGGCCGTCAAGCTGTTAGCCTTGTGAATCCTTTAACTGTTTCAAAGAGCGCAACCGATGCTTTGAAAAAAGGATGGCTAAGAAAATCTGATACAATAAGCATGAATTCAGAGCATTTACTAGCTTTAGGTAAAAAGAAAGTTTTAGAACTTTCAGATAATGGATACGAACCTCCTAAATATCGAGATGATCTATCTTTACCAGGTATGACATTGAGAACCATGGCTTCAGTTGGAGCTAAAGCAATGAAAGCACAAGGAAAAATCTCTGATCATGATGAATTAGTAGCCTCTAAAACTGCTTATGTATTTAGCGGTGGTGATAAAGGTGGCTTAATGTCTAAAGTGGATGAACAGCATATCTTAGACATTGAGAGAGAGTGCTTTATGTCATTAGCTGGAGAGCCTAAGACACAAGATCGTATTGCACATTTTCTAAAGACTGGAAAACCATTAAGAAATTAAAAATTTCTTTTATTTTTCTATTAGATAAATAAGATTTCATTTTTAAAAGAGAATCGATATTCGTAAATTCCACACCGTATTCTATTAAAAGAATATGCTTAATTTGGAGAGTATTTATGGCAAAATGGTGTAAAAAAACATTCACTGAACACATCAATCAAACTTGTGAAAACGATGTAGCTATTAATTGTTTGCAATTGATAGATTTTTCTGAAAAAAATTCTGATGAACTTACATGGGGAACTGGAGATGATTGCGGTACTATGACATTCAGATGTAATTCTGATTATGGACTTTTACCTCTATTCCGATTGTCTTCTAATGGCAAGATTAATCTTCAATTAAATTTCCTAAGAAGTAAGAATTTACATAAACAAATATTAGAAGATATGATTGTAAAACTTGAATCTAATTTTCTAAGAGAATATGACCAGGAATCTTATCCATCCGATTCCTATGAAGAGATCGAAGATTTAATCTGTACTCAAAACCAACTTGATACATTTATCAAAACTATTGAAGGTTGTATCTATAGGTTAAAACAATAAATGAATCTGAAAATTAAATCTAAGAAGATTAATGATTTCACATATGAGCTATCTATTGTAGCTGCATGGAAAGATATCAAAGATGACTTTGAGTTATGTAAGAAGAAAGTAGCAAAAAATATTAAGTTCGCAGGATTTCGAAAAGGAAAGATTCCAGATAATATATTAATGTCACAATACTTGTGTCAAATTGAAATGAATTTTGTACAAGACTTTTCAGAAAAATATTATATACTTGCTTTACAAAAAGAAGAACTGAATCCTATCAATCAAGCTGCATTAAAAGATATAGATTTTGCATATGAAAAAGACTTTTCTTTTAAATCTGAATTTG
>JAYZIW010000075.1:0-2740 GCA_036165075.1 Fidelibacterota bacterium
ACCTATATTAGTAAACACTAAGTGGATGATTTATGAAGATGATGGAGATCAAAGAACTGTAACATTTCAATCAGATGGAACTTTTAAATTTTATAAGATTAAAAGTTCATATAATGTAGGAGTGACCTATGATGATGATGAGGATACTTGGACACTTGAAGGAAACAATTTGATATTATCCTACACCGATTGATATATGATTCAAAAAGGAACTTTGATTAATGACAGTTATATGAAAGGTACTTATAAAAATGTGAAGGGAGTAAAAGGTACTTGGTATGGAGAACTCATCGAATAAAATGAAAGAACTTTTAATAATTTTATTTTTTGCTACTTCTTTTCTTTACCCTCAACAGCAGCTGAGTTCAGAGGGAGCTGTATTTGGTGTTCTCAATAATAATATGGAAACAAGAATTGTTAAAGAATATTATGACGATCTTAACATTCATATTAAAATGATACGTACTGTTAAAGGCAATATGAGCCATGGTTTGTATAGAGATTATTATGAAAATGGACAAATTCGTACTGATGCAATATATGAAAATGGAGCATTAGATGGACTTTACACTTTTTATCATGAAAATGGTGAGATTTATGTTCAAGTCAATTATGATAAAGGTGATTTAGATGGACTTATTACTTTTTATGACCCTAATGGAAAAGTTATAGAAAAAGTGATGTATGAAAATGGAGCTCCAGCTAAAAAAAGAAGAAGATAACTTCATTTTTTATTATGATTTCTTATATCATTCATTACTCATTGCATTTACTATCACCCTTTGTATTTGGTAAACTCTTTTTTAAAAGTCATTGGTGGAATGCTAGCTTAATAATGTTAGCAACAATGGCTATAGATATAGATCATTTATTTGCTAACCCTATTTTTGATGCTAACCGTTGCAGCATAGGGTTTCATCCATTGCATACCATATGGGCAGCAGCTATCTATACAATGTTATTGATTATTCCTTCTTGGAAATGGCGCGCAATTGCGATAGGATGCTTGTGGCATCTATGTACAGATTTAATTGATTGTCTGATTTAATATTTTTATAATGAATCCTATGAAAAAAATACTCTTTATTCTGTTTATTTCACTAGTCATAGCGCAAGATTCTAATACTGATTTTTTAAAATCAGAATTAAATCTAGCTGTAGACGATATTAATAGTAAAAAATTTAGTAGTGCGATTTCTAGAATTGATAATAATGACTTTTCTGATTCAATATTGTTAAATCATGCTTTGATTTTAAAAATGAAAGCTCTTCATGGGAATGGAGATCTAGAAAAAGCTCTCTCAGTAAGAAAAAGCATTAATCTTAATACCCTAGAATCGAATCTTAATACCATCTATAGCATAGAGATTGGAGATATTTTTTCAGAAAAAGGTTTCTTTGATAAATCTTTTGAATACTATCTAATTGCTAACAAGAGCAATATTGATTCAAAGTCAAATAGGCGCATCAATCAACGCATTAAAAAAATGGTTCGTATGGAGTTAGATGAGCAGCAAATTGGTTCATTGTTATTGACTGAAGATAATCCTATTAATAGAAATATATTATTATTGGCAAAGTCTTTTTCTATGGCTAGAAATAATTCAAATAACTTAAAAGATGTGTTTGATTTAATTGATTATGATTTATTGCCAAGAGAGTTAAGATCATCACATAGATATCTTAATAAAAATATCTCAAATAACAATTCATTTGGATTAAAAATGGGTGTAGTTCTGCCATTATCTGGTGAATATGCAACAGAAGCTAAAGCATTCCTTTCTGGATTAAAAGAAGGGAATGAATTATCAAACAATACAAATAAAATTCAATTTATTGTTGTTGATAATTATGGGGAACAATTAAATACAGTACGTGCATGCAATGATCTAGTGAATTTCCATAAAGTTGATGGTATTATCGGACCTTTTTCTGATCAAAATTTAATATCTGCTGCAACCGCATTATCTAATTCTGATACACCTATTTTTGCACCAAATTCAAACAATGAAAGCATTCATTCAATTAATCAAAATGTCTATCTATTAGATTCTTCACTAGATATAAAAAGTCAAGTATTAGCAAATCATGTAGTAAATAATCTTAATTTAGAAAAAGTAGCAATTATCGCTCCAAGAACGAAAGAAGGTGTTGAGGAAGTTGATTCTTTCTTAAAAGAAATGGATAAGCTAAATAAAGAGCCCGTTTCTATTCAATGGTATGAGAATACTGATCCTATTGACTTGCGAGGATTATTTAAAAATCTAAGAGAAGTTGCTTGGGAAATTAATGCACAAGATGAATATCAAGAATTTTTAGGAGTGGATATTGATATCTTAGATTCAATGTTTGATGTTGACTCAGATGAAGTGTATGATATCTTTAATATTCAGGAGGATGAAAGCATTGATTCTACGAAAGTTATTTTGGAGTCTATTGATGGAATTTTCTTCCCATTAGCAGGAGAAGGATTAACGTATGTTGCGACTCAAGTCTCTTTATCAAATCTTGAGACGCAATTATTTGGAAATGACTTATGGCTTGATATAGACTTTATCAAACAAGAGAATATTTCTCCGCATATATCAGGAATGTATTTTGTTAGTAGTTTTAAACCTAATTATAGAATTGGTAATCAGTTTGATTATGATCATAAGCTAAATAACCTATTCCATTATGGGCTTGATTTTGCTCAATTCATTATTGATGTTGAGACCAATAATAATAATTTCTTTTTCTT
>JAYZIW010000076.1:0-2511 GCA_036165075.1 Fidelibacterota bacterium
ATAAAGATTGTCATTTTCATATGTCTTAGTCCATGAGTCATGATAAGCATCTGGATAGAGAGTATATTTTATATTCCCCCCAATTGCTTCAATCGCACGAACCATCTTTTCTGATTCATCTGAAGGAACTACTCTGTCTTTTTCTCCATGGAATACCCAGATTGGAACATCTGTAATACTATCAGGAATATCAAGACCAGGAATCCCTCCACCACAGATAGGAACAGCAGCTGCAAATAGATCTGGTCTTTTACTTAGTAAGCTCCAAGTTCCATATCCTCCCATGCTTAATCCAGTAACATATATTTTGTTTTTGTCTACTCGATAGTTCTCTATTACTGATTCAAGAAGTAAAATCAGTTCCATTTGCATTGCTTGATCAGTCCATACGTGGTCAATGGGGCATTGCGGTGATAATGCAATGAAAGGAAAAGTATCTGTTTCCTGTGAGATTTTAGGTATACCATGAATCTTCACCAACTCCAAATTATCTCCCCTTTCTCCCATACCATGCAAGAAGAGAATCAGCGGCCATTCTTTTTCACGGTGTTCTTGATATCCATTAGGAAGGAAAAAAAGATGATCTAATCTATCGTTCATCTCAATTTTTATATTCGTACCCTCAGGATATTTATTTTCACATCCTTGGATTAATAGAGAAATAATTAGGCAAAGAATAATTACATAGGGGAATCTTTGCGCAGTTATGGTTTTACCCATTATTGTAGTTTTCTAATTTTTTGTAATATATCTCTTAGCATAGTGCTGGATGTGTGGAGGGTGTAAGAAAAGTAGATAATTTCAACGTTATATTGACTTAAATCTTTTTCTATTTTAATCCATTCTTTGGTACCTTTCCAATCATCACCAACAAACATCCTATCAAACTTTAGATTATTCCACGCTTCCATTTTATTGTAACTGGTTTGCGGAACGACTTCATCAACAAATTTAATTGATTCAACAATTTCCATTCTTTCTTGAAAGGGGATAACTGGTTTTTGTTTTTTTGCTGATAGTGCAAGCTCATCAGTAGTAATACCAACAATAAGATAATCACATTCTAACTTTGCTCGTTTCAATATATTAAGATGACCAATGTGGAATAAATCAAAAACACCTGTTGTATAACCAATTTTTTTCATGATGACATAAAATACTTATTTATTTTCTAATAAATAATCTATTATTCTCTTACTCGCATTTCCATCTAAAATACCAGCCATTTTATTTGCATAATGCAATCTTTGGCTAGAAAGAGATTTAGGATTAGCTATCTGGTCTTTAACATTATCTCTTAGCATTTTATAAGAGTCAGATCTGACAGCAATTTTAGAATATTCATTATAGTCTTTATCCATACGTTTTTTGAAACGATAAGAAAAAATTCCTCTATAATTCCAACGCAATTTCAAAAAGTTGCACCAAAGGACAGGCTTATCTAGAGCAGCAAATTCAATAATTGCCGATGAAGCATCACTCATTAGTAGATCAGCTGTTGCCATAAAAGGAACTAAAGAATAATCACTTACTTTTGCTAAATAAACATTGCTATATGAAGACCAATGTTCGAGCAATTGACGTTGTTTCTTATATTTTTCTTTGCTTAAAGAAAAATAATGGGGTTTAATCATAATATTAAATTCGTGAAAATCTTCTGGAAAGTTTTTTGGGAATTTTTCAAGACTGCTAGGATAAAAAGTAGGAGCATATACAATAGTCTTTTTATTTGGGTCTAATCCAAGGCTTGCTAAGTCAAATCCAGATACATCACCATTAATGATCGGATCTAGTTTACAAAAACCTACATTGACAAAATTATTATCAGGATACATATTTTTAAGACGATTTGTTCTATATTCTCCTTCTACAAACCTAACAGTGGTTGGAGTATCTGACTTTGTATAATAACTAGATTTTGGTCCTACACCATGGCCGAGTTGGATAGACTTGCTTACCTTATGAATTTCATCAAGGAATGGAAACGTATTGCCAAAAAATATCCAATCAGCTTTCTTATTTTGATAGTATTGATTAGCCTCAGATTTATTCTTAACCCAAATATGACTCAAATTTTCTTTTTGAATAATATCTTCTATTATTGCATCAAACTTACCATGATGAAATATAAATGTAGTATTGCCTTGATCTCTTTTTATAAGTTCATGATGTACTGGAAGATATTGCGGTAAATAGTACAATTCTTGTACATCAAAAAAAACATTCATTGTGTTATTATTTATCATTTTGTCCTGACATAGAAAAATATTTATCCATAACTAATAATGAAATTAATTTTTCTCTTTTGAAATTTTTAAATTGATTAATGTAGTTATTGGCATTTTTAATAATCTTCAGTGCCTCATCCTGATTTTTGATATAATATTGAATTTTTTCTTCTGCATCCGAAAAATCTTCATTCACCTCAATATAATGTATGTTAGCTTGCAACTTTCCTTCCATAAACCATGTCTCATATTTTGGTTTGGGCATAACACATACAGAATTAGA
>JAYZIW010000077.1:0-2833 GCA_036165075.1 Fidelibacterota bacterium
TAAAAAACAACGCCCGACAGGAAGGTTTCGTCGGGCGCCATTCTCTCTATTTTAAGGTATAATTCAAAGCAACTAAGTAGAAAAGACAACCTTAAAAATTATAATTTACTCCAAAGGTAACAGTTCTTGGCATTGTAGGGCGAGCACCATATGGTCTTCGTGCTACAACAATATCTTTATCCATAAGATTTTTAATACCCATAGATAAAACCACGTTACTATTAAGAGTATGATCAACACCTAAATCAAGAACAGTAAGAGCATCCGTAGAATCTGAGTCAGTTAAGCTACCTGATCCTGCTGTTGTTCTCATTTCTGAAACATGTCTTAAACCAAGATTGACTGAAGTCGCATCAAGATTTATACCTAAGTTTGCAGATACCATTGTTTCAGGAACATAAGGTAGTTCATCTCCAGATGATACATCACCCCAGAAACCATCAAATGATTCTTTAAATTCAGTGTTAGTTTTTGTGTATGAAACTTCGAGTGGTACTTGGATAGATCCGTTATCTACTAACAGACGTCTAAGGTATAATTCTACCCCTGATACATCAACGGCTCCACCATTGAAAAGTTCATCTGTACCACCACCAGAAGCAGCAGTATCTGCTCCTAGTAAGTTGTCATAACTGTTCATAAAGTATGTAAACTCCATACTATTTAAACCTTCATTACTTTTCCAACCAATTTCAGTGTTTAAACTGGTCTCTGGATCAACTGCTTCATCAGTAACACCTGATGTACCAGGTCCTGGAGGAGCAAATCCTTTATGAATGCCTAATGATATTGTTTGAGTATCAGAAATTGGATATTCAACAGCAACACCAGGAACTATTACATCCATAGTGTGTTCTCTGTCTGAAGGTATTTCAGATCTATCTGGATCTGTTTTACCCCAATCATCTCTCATAACTGTAATTTCTTCATAACGAGCACCAGCAGTTACAGTCAGTTCTCCTACAGAAAATCTATCTTCAAAATATAAAGCTGTAGCTTCAGCTGAATCAATTCTGTTTGAGTCTGAACCTGGAGTTGCTTGAGTTGTCATTACAAGCTTGCCGTCTGCCATTTTGTAACGATCTTCCCACTGGAATCTATCCATTTCGTCACTGTGTATTCTCATACCAATTTGCATGTCATGGCCACCAGTCTCTACATTAAACACTGCTTGAAATCCTGATGAATAATATTCTCTATTATTTGCTTTAATTCTGTAAGCATCATCAGCACTATTTTGTGCGTTCATTAATGCATAAAAATCAGCAAAGGCATCATCAGTCGGTTTTGCGATAGTGCTTAACTTTGCACCATTTACTTTATTAAGCTTGTACCAATTTCTTGCAAAATCATTGCTATAAGCTGTAATAGCAAAAGTCATATTATCTGAAAGTTTAGCTGCGTAAGATAAAGTGACTTGTGAATGATCTGCATCCATTTCATCTAATGCAGTTGCTCTGTATCTACGTAATGGATTTTCGCTGAAATCTTCATTAGTAAGACCTAAATAAGTCTCATTTGAAATCTCATCAGTCATAGAGTATTTAAATTCAAGAGCATGAGCGTCACTGAAGCTATATCTTAACTTTGCAAGAAAGTCAGTTTTTGAGTAGCCAGTGTCTCCCCCGCCATCAAGCTCTTTAAATCCGTCTGTATTATCAGTAAATAATTCTACAAGATATCCGAGCTTACCCATTGTATCTCCAGATTTTGCATGTAAAACTGTTTTACCGAAACTACCAAATTCTAATGAAACAGAATTATGTTGTTCCATAGGAATAGAAGTTGAAAGGTAATTTAATGATCCACCTGTAGTAAAAGGACCATGCTTAATCTGCGTTGAGCCTTTTCTTACTTCAATCCCTTCCATTCTTCCTGCAGTCGGCGAATAATACGCTGCTGGAGAAGCATATGGGGCTGGAGCAATTAAAATACCATCTTCCATTACATTAAGTTTTTCCATTCTTAAAGAACCGGTTCCACGAACACCAATATTTGGTCTTAGCCCTAAACCGTCTTCTTCTTGAACATAAACACCAGGTATTCTACTAACAATTCTGTGAATATCTGTATAGTTAAATTGTTCTAATTCAGATTGACTTACTACATCGCTTGGCTCTGCATTACGTAAAAACATACCAGAAGTAATGCTTTTAGATTCAGCTAGAACTTCTACAGCATCCAAAGCAATTGGTTTAGTAGAATCTGATTCAGCAACAATGTTTTGTGCGAACGTTACATTTAGTAACAATAAACATAATATCATTTTTTTCATTTATTCTCCCCTTTATTGAGACTATGTCGCAATATTAGAATAGAAAAATTTTAAATGCAAGAATAATTGAGATTAAATCTCAATAGATATTATTTATCGACGATAGAACCAATAAAAATATTAGTTTGTCGCGGATTATCTGCGTTGCGGTTGGAGGAAAAAATAATTTTTCCATTTTTTGATATTACAGGAAAGGAATCAAATGTGTCATTATTAGTAAGGCGTGTCAGTTTTGATGTATGGACATTAATAATATATAATTCAAAATTGCTACCGAAAGCATTATAGTCATCTCTCCAGTCATCCATATTTGAAGAAAATACAATATGTTCTCCATCAGGATGCCAAGATGGAGCCCAATTGGTTGCTCCATTGTCTGTAAGGCGTTTTCTATCTGACCCATCTCGTTTTGCAACATATATATCCAATGGAACAGCATCAATATAGAGATTGGTTAAATTCGTAGACCATTGTTCTTTTTCTTCGTCGGTTTGAGGATACCAAGCACGCCATACAATATTATCACCATCCGGAGAGTAAAATGCCCCTCCATCATAT